>JAMOVB010000155.1 GCA_027061705.1 Desulfurococcales archaeon | reverse complement strand
CGAATTTATGGATATTACGTCAGCCCCTAAGCTCTTGAGGACTAGGGGCGTTGCTAGGGATGGCGCCCCATTAGCGGTGTCGACAAGCACTCTAGGAATCCTCCTAATCCTTGATGGCGTGTCGTGAGCGACGAGCTCGCTTATGTAGTCTTGAAGGGCTCTGGGCTCGGGAAGCAGCTTGCCTACGGAGTCCCAGTCGGCGAGCTTCCAGGACCTACTATTGATTATGCTCTCGAGCTCCTCCTCCATAGACTCCGGGTACTCCATACCATCAGCAGTGAATACCTTCAACCCGTTGTCGGTGGGCGGGTTATGCGATGCCGTCACGTAGATCCCGCCATTACATGAGAACCTCCTAACGCTCCACGCTAGGGCCGGCAGGGGTACGAGCCCGGCGTCTATAACGTCGGAGCCCGCCGACATCAGGCCCACGGACGCCGCCAGCTTAAGGACGGGTGTCGTTAACCTCCCATCACCCCCTACAGCGACCCTGCCGCCGCCGACATGCGTGGAGAGGGCTAGCCCAACCCTCCACGCTAGGTCGGGGCTCACCTCCTCCAAGTACCTACCCCTAATCCCCGCGGTGCCGAAGAGCCTCCGCCTCAAGGGCTCACCCTCTCAAGCTCCTCGGGCTTGAGGAGCGATACCGCGGCCTTTCTCCTCCACCTCATGTACCTGACGACCTTAATGAAGAGTATAACATCAGGGTTCTCCAGATCCACAGGCCTGTCTATGAGGGCGGCAACCCTCCTCACGGAGTCTATAGTGTGTAGCCTCCTCAACCTCCCGTCCTCACCCCTCCCCAGAAGGTGCCCCTCAAGAGTGACTCTGAATTTAACTCCCTCCGGCACCTTAGGCGCTATAAACTCCTTAACAACCTCGCAGACCTCATCAATCTCCGGCTCCGCGACGTAGTCGACAGGTATGACCCTAATGATCGGGGTCCCAACCCCCTTCAACGCCCTGCGTATCTGGGCCGCGACCTCATGTGGGTCCTCATCAACATCGTAAAGCACTACTGACTGGTAGGATGACACGTACCTGAGCTTACCTCCCGTAATCTGCCTTAACTGATTCCTCACCCACCTGTAGTTGTCGAGGCCGGGCTCATGCGTTACTATCAAGCTAAACGTCACGCAACCGCACCACTGGGATTTACTATGCGGAGTTAAAAACTAGGCACTACCTAATAACTAAGTACTTGACCCTCCTACCCCCCTCCCTAATCCTAGCCAGTGCCTCAGCCGCCTTCGCGAACGCCTCACGCGGGCGTGGCGACACCCCCACGCCGACCTTAATGCCGTCCCTGCCCGCGAGCGTCTTAAGGACCTTATCAAGCCTTGAGGGCGAGGTTATGGCGACAACGTTATCTCCTCCTAAGTACTGAACGGCGGCAACGTCCTCCAGCTCGCTCACGAACTCGCTGATTAGCCTCATCATCTCAGCGTACGTTACGTAAGGCCCCCGCTCACACGTCCTCCTTGTGAAGTAGTTAAGATCCGCATGCGCTACCGCAACCTCACCGCCGTCCACGCACTCCTCGATAACGTCCTCAACACCGTTGAACATCCTAACCCTCTTAAGGACGTCCGGCACCTCGCCGCAGAGTAGCGTCACCTTAACCGGCGTCGGGCTGTAGGGCTTAAGCGCCTCCTTAAGCCTACCGACGTACCCCCTAACATCGGCGTCCGGGGGTAGGAGGACTAACTGAACATCATAGCGTAGGGGGAGGGCGACGCCGTCGAAGTCCGCCGTAAGCATCTGAATTACCTGGTATGTCTTGGCCTGGACGGCCTGTATGAACCACTCCCTATCAGGCCCTAGGGACTCAGTCCACTCGCGGTAGCCTATGAAGGCCACCGCGCCTGCCAGCGGCATCCAGCCTCACTCAATAAACACTGTCTCTCCCGAGTACCTACTGGAGCTCAGCCTCTCGAACCTCCTAACCATCTTGACAGCTGCCTCGACAGCGCGTCTGGCGTAGTCCTCAACCCTCTCCAACGCCTGCATACGCGTAGCTCCCGGCCCTATTATGCCGAGAGCCACCGGCTTCCCAAACTCTAGCGCCAGATCCATTAACTTCCTGGCCGCCTGACTGGCTACGACCTCATCGTGCTTCGTAGCCCCCTTTATAACAGCTCCCAAGGCAACTACGGCGTCCACGTCCACCTCGCTTAAGATCTTCCTCACTGCGAGCGGTATTTCGAAAGCTCCGGGAACCTTAACTACGTGCGTGACCTCAACGCCGAGGAATCTTGCGTGGTTTAAAGCCTTCTGAAGCATGAGGTACGTTACGTCGTAGTTGAACTCGGAAACCACGAACGCCAGCCTAACCACGCCTGCCCACACCCGCTTTAATGTTCGGCGGGGGTTTTAAATGGATGCCGTGGTTCTCAACACCTCTAAGCATGGAATTGCTAAGAGTTTATATGAATTCCCGGGCCTACGGTATTTGGAGATGCGTCGTGGGTGCGAAGGAGCTGAGGGTTAAGGAGGTAGGGGCCTCATCCAAGCAGGGTATATACTTCTACGACGTGGACAGCGACACGTGGGTCTACCAACCGTCGGAGGATCCCGACCCATTCATACCTAGGGAGGACGGGTACTACGTAATGTACTTCGACAACACGAAGTGCCCGGCTTGCAGGAGGTACGATATATACTGGTACTCCTTTATAAGGAGGAGGGCTAAGGAGCTTAAGGACTTCAGGTTCGTAATAATACTCTGCGGCTGGTTCGCTAAGGACTGTGAGTCGCCTAAGGCGGCAGCAACCTTCACGGCCTTCGACGTCCACGCATCCCCGACAACGTACTTAGTGCATGTTAAGAACGGTGAGGTCAGGTATAAGGAAAGGTACGAGGGCGTCTTGACGGACTCCGAGTTAGAGAAGGCGGTCCCCACGTTCAGGGAGAGGGCTGAGAAGGCCGAGCGCGGCGAGCCCGTCGAGAAGCCTATTAAGGAGGAGGATACGCTTCTTAAGCTTCTAAAGAAGTTACTGCAGGAGGCGAGCAAGGGTGGGGCTCAAGGTTGAGGCGGAGCGCGGGGTTGGGGCGGCCGGCCCGCTGAACGTTGAGGAGATACGGAAGGACTTCCCAATACTTAACAGGGTGATTAACGGGAGGAGGCTCATATACTTCGATAACGCCGCAACCACGCAGAGACCTATCCAGGTTGTTTCCGCCATAGCTAGGTTCTACCTCCTCCACAACGCCAACGTGCATAGAGGCTTCCACACGCTATCGCAGGAAGCGAGCGAGATGTTTGAGGAGGCTCACGAGGTCCTGGCGCACTTCATAAACGCCTACTCGTGGGATGAGGTGATACTGACGTCAAACACTACCGAAGGCATAAACCTAGTTGCCTACACGTGGGGGCTCAAGAACGTTGGGAAGGGTGATGAGATAGTCTTAACGGTAATGGATCACCACAGCAACATGCTTCCCTGGAGAAAGCTTGCAGAGCTCGTAGGGGCTAAGATAAGGTACGTCGACATCACAGACGACGGGCTTCTGAGGTACGACCAGCTTGAGGAGGTAGTTAGTGAGAGGACTAAGGTCGTCGCGTTCCCCATGATGAGCAACGTCGTCGGCACGATGAACGACGTTAAGAAGATAGTTAAGATAGCCCACAGCGTCGACGCGATAGCGGTGGCGGACGGGGCGCAGTGGGTGCCGCACGCGCCGACCGACGTTAGGGATCTGGGCGTTGACTTCCTGGCGTTCAGCGGGCATAAGATGCTCGGACCTACAGGAACCGGCGTCCTGTGGGGAAGGAGAGATATACTCGAGGGTCTCGAGCCCTTCAAGTGCGGCGGCGATACGATAAAGGACGTGACTCTAGATTCTGTCGTCTGGCATGACCTGCCGTGGAGGTTTGAGGCCGGGACGCCTAACATAGCTGGGGCTATAGGGCTTGCCGAGGCTGCCAAGTACCTAATGAGGTTGGGGATGGAGAACGTTAGGGAGCATGAGAAGGAGCTCCTCAGACATACGTTTAAGAGGTTTGAGGAGCTTGGCGATGACGTCGTTATCTACGGCCCTAAGGATGTTGAGGTCCGCGGGGGCGTCGTTTCCTTCAACGTTAAGGGCCTACACCACCACACCGTAGGTAAGGCTCTGGACCTCTTCGGAATAGCGGTTAGGACTGGAGGACACTGCGCCCACCCACTACACTATAGGTTAGGGATTAAAGGAACTGTTAGGGCGAGCTACTACATATACAATACCGCTGAGGAGATCGATGAATTCGTTGAGGTTCTCAAGACTATCGTGCGTCTAAAGGACAGGCTTGCGAAGGAGCCTGTGGAGGACGTCTGCACCGGAGGGTGAGGCACGCCGCTGACAACACGGCCTTGTCGGTCGGGCGACGGTTAAGAAAAAGGGCTGGTACGTGCTTTTTTACTCAGAAGTTCCTAGAGCCCCTAATGCGCTCCCTAATGTCCGCCTCCTCCTCGTTAATCACCTCGAAGGTACCGTCCCTATATATGACCACATCAATAGGCTTAACAACGTGCGAACCCTTAACACAGTCACCCGCCTTGAACCTAATCTCATCATAAATTCTTGTGAAGTTACCCTTGAGCTTAACTCCCGCCCTATCGGCGGCCTCGATCAGGAGGCTTGGTACCTGAACTAAATGCGTGCCCGACGGTATGGTTATCTTCGTTACGGCTAGCAACTCCTTAACGTATTTGAGGGTCTCCTCAGCAAGCCTTATCTTCCTCCAGGCCCGCTTCTCAATTATCGATATGTTCTCCCTAGACGTTCCAAGCATCCTTGCTATCTCCTCCTGTGTCTTGCCGGCAATCCTTAGCTTAAGGACGGTGTACTGCCTTTCCGTTAGAAGACCGTAACGCTTTCCTGACACATTCATCACCTAGCCACGCCTTGGCGGGGGAGCTTAATCACTATTTTCCTGCAGTTTATCCTAATTTAATTTACTGAGGTTCTGGAGGCAAACCTAAACGTTTCAACATAATGAATGAGGTAATATTAAAGAATTGAAGCTGTCCTTCCTCTGCATCCACTGGACTCAAACCCCCGCTGAGGGGATTTGATTTACCCTATTTAAGCTTTGCCGCCACAGAGGAAAGCATTAGTTGGGTGGTTGCGTTGACGGTGTCAGCCAGTAGCGACTTCAGGGTAGGGCTCGCGAGCGTGACCCGTGTAGGCAACACGCTCGAGCTTAGTGATCCGTATACTACTAAGAGGTACGTGCTCTTGGGCGAGGCTGAGGCTAGGGTCGAGCCCACGCACCCCCTCTACGTACCGCGTAAGGTTGCGTCATGCCTCTACCTGGAGTTCGACCCCCCGCTGCTGATCCCCGGGAGCGTGGTGCTGTGGGTAACGATGCCCTATGAGGTCGTGGTGAGGACCGAGAGAAGCGTTCTAGCAACCCTAACCCCATTCAAGGTTAAGCACACGGTTATCGGCACGCCCTATGAGGGTGAGGTTTGCAGGTGGTT
>JAMOVB010000154.1 GCA_027061705.1 Desulfurococcales archaeon | reverse complement strand
GACGCTATATTGACTATCCTGAACGGTATTCCAAGCCCCTTATAGAGATCCTCCGCGTTACGTATGAGCATATCGAAGACCTCCCAGCTCTGCTCAGGTAGTGTGTACGCGAACTGCTCGACCTTATGGAACTGGTGGACTCTGAATATCCCTTTAATGTCCCTGTTAGCGGCTCCAGCCTCCTTCCGGAAGCAAGGGCTTACGCCTACGTAGAGCCTCGGCAGCTCCTCCTCGGGTATTGTGTCACCTGCATGCATCGCTGCTAGGGGGTGCTCCGCAGTCGCTATTAGGTAGAGATCCTCACCATCTATTTTATAGAGCGCGTCCTTAAACGCCTCAAACTCCTCAACGCCCCGCATATACTTGCCTTTGAGGAACTAGCGTGAATCCCTTGCTGGTTAGGTAGTCTATGGCATAGGAAAGTAGGGCCATGTCGAGCCAGACGATGTCGTTGAACAGGTAATAGAATCTGGATCCGGCGACCTCACCGGCCTTCAGAGTGTCACCCAACTTGAGCACATACTCAAGCATGTCTGCATGACCCACTAATTCCCTATCGGTGACCTCGTACTCCATCTTAACGCCCTTGCCCTCCGTCTCCGCAAGGAATGTCTCTAGATGCTTCCTCTGAACTAAGGCCTTGCCCCAGACCCTCACCACAGCGTTGTAGCTGTCGTCCGGGCCGATGGGGACCGACTCATGCAGTAAGCTCGGCATATTATCAAGTATTTCCAATCTCCTCTTCTCAAGCTCCTTCAGCTTGGCCTCAAGCCTGCCTATCTCCTCAAGCAACTCCTTAGCCTTAGCTATTAGTTCGCCTCTCCTATCGGCGGGGGCTTTAGCTATTTGTGAGCTTATTACGTTATGCTCGTGCCTCAACCTGTTGAGCTCCGTCTGCACGCGGCGCCACTCGCTATCAACTTTCAGGAACTCGTCAACTAAGGCGGGATCCATAAACCTCTTCTTTAAGTTCTCCCTCATTAAGTCCGGATTCGTTCTCAGCACCTTAAGTACGGACCAAGGCATACTGTTCACCAGACCACTACGCTTACTTTAGCGACTGAGATAAATACCTTACTACACCGCATACCACGTAGCATTAATCCTTCCAGAACCTGCGCGTCCTTACGTACGTCCTCTCCATCCTATACAGCTCTAAATAGAAGTCCCGCCCCCTAAGCCTACCCAGAACCTTAGCCGCGCTCTTAGGGCCGATGCCGCGAACCGCTAACGCCTCAACCGCCTGCCTGCCGTAGTCTAGCACGAGCTTAGCCGAGTCCAGCAGCTCCTCGAAGACTCTCCGTTCATCCCCATTAAGCACGAACTTATACCTTCGCCCAGCCCGCATACCTCTCCTAGCTATGTCCGCGACGCGGCCCACGTCCTTTCCGAAGTAGGGAGCGACTAAACCACTACCGCATGCCGGGCATTTGATCCTCTGAGGAAGCGCCGAGATCTCGGCCTCCCAAACCCTACCGCAGAGCATGCATATTAGGCTAACCTTCTTACTAAGTATTCTCCTCTTCAATAACTCAGCCACTACGCCCTCAGGGAGAACCCCTCCCCTAGCCACGCCGGGTAAGATGCCGCCAGCCATAACAAGCAAATCTGTTGCTAAGGGCGACTGCTTAGAGACCTCAACGAATCTCAAACTAATGCTCCCGTCCCTTAAGCCCTTAAGGAACTTCTCTAAGGCATCCCTGTCAACCACTCTAAAGAAAACCTCATTTAGAGCCTCCCTACTAACTAGCTCGTCGTCGGCGAATCTTCTCACCAGCACCTTCACAACTTCAGAGCTGGCGTCCTGCGGTATGATGCCCATTCTTCTGAGCACCTTTGAAACCGCCAGTCTGTACGTAGAGGTGTCCCTCAATGCTTCATCAAGTCTCGCCATGGATCCCGCATCCTTAAGAACCGCCGATATGAACCTGCGTAAGGTGTTGGCGCCGGAATCGCTGGCGGCGTACCCGATACGCCCGACCTGAAGCATTACCGAGTACGGGGTGATTCCGAAACCGACTCCCCTGCCTAGGTATCTGCTCAACATATACGAAAGGAGTATAGCGAGGCCCTTATTCCCTCTGCTACCGAGGCAGGCGTGAATGACCACGCCTTCACCTCCGTTAACTATCTCGACGACCGCAACTTTCTCGCTTGGTAGAGGATACCCGCTCTCAACATGTCTTCTGATTAAATGTCTAATCAACTCTAACGTATCCTCATTAGAGACCTGCCTCACGGGGTCCGGGACGTAATTAAGGGCGAGCAACCGTCTGAGAGCGCATGCCTCACGCGCCACCTTATACTCAACAGGTATGCTTTCACCTCTCCAGAAAGGTATTGAAGCCTGCGTGAGGCTCTCTGGAGGCTCCACGTAAACCTTACGGTCGGAATCGCTAATACCTACAACCCTCCACACCCTCCCGGAGAGGACTACCGATCTATTCTCGGCTGAGCTGTCGATAAGCGACACTATGAAGTCCTCGTCAAAGTAGCCGATCTTCCTCGAAGTTGTTAGGTCTATCACGTCATACCTAGGCGTATCTACTATCATTGTAGTTCTAAGGTAGTAGAGGCGACCCCTACCGGTGGTCTTAAACCTCCCACCCTCAAACTTGAGGTACCTTAACCTGCGGCTCAGCTCCACGATCTTAAGTAGTTCTGACTCGGTAAGATTCATAAAGGGGTACGACTTAGTCAGCGTGTCGAGGGCGTCCTCCAAAGTGAAGCCGTCGCTCTCTAAACCCATACCAACTATCACGTGTAGCAGGACGTCAAGGGGTTTCCTAATACATCTAGCGGGCTCGACATCCCCTGACACAGCTCTTCTTGCTATCACTATGGACTCAAGCGCCTCACTTACGGAGCCTCTAACGATGACGTACCCTACGGCCTTGCTGCCTGCTCTATGTCTAGACCTACCCACGCGTTGGAGGAGCTTAGTTACTTGCTTAGGGGAGCCTACCTGAATAACTGCGTTAACGTCGCCTATGTCTATGCCCAGCTCTAGGCTTGAGGTGCATATGACAGCGTTTATTGATCCGTGCTTCAACCCATCCTCGACGGATTTCCTAACCTGCTTGGCTAGGGAGCCGTGGTGAACAGCCACTTTAATCCCTAAGCCCTTTCTCAGGATATGCGTTTGGAGTATGCTTCCTAACGCTTCCGCCTCATCACGGGTGTTAGTGAATACCAGGACTTTACCGTGCTTGACCACCTTCTCAGCTATTGCTGCTGCTAACTCATCCCTACGGGCCTGCGGTATGAACTCGACGATGATCTCCGCCTCTCTCGAACTGCTGGTAACTACAACGTTAACGAGCTTTCCCGGTGCGAGAGCTTCGGCAGCGTCGTAGGGGTTCCCAATGCTTGCTGAGAGAGCTATCCTCTGGTATGGACCGGCTAGTTTACGCAGCCGCTCAAGATCTGCAAGTAGGTGGGCACCGCGCTTGCTCGATAGGATTTCGTGAAATTCGTCGATAACCACCCACCTTACGTTACGCAACCACCTACGCATACCCTCATTAACCAGCATTATCGCTAGCGTCTCGGGCGTCGTGATGAGTATGTGAGGCGGCGACCTCACTATCTCTTTTCTTAACCTGCTTGGAGTGTCCCCGTGCCTTATAGCTACCTTAATGCCGACGACGCCCGCAAGTTGCTCGAACCTCCGGAACATATCCCTGTTTAACGCTCTTAATGGTGTGATGTATAACGCAACTATGGGTTTGAATTTCCGCCCGCTACAGACCATGCGTGAGAGTATTGGCAGTAACGCAGCCTCGGTCTTTCCGCTCCCTGTCGGCGCCACTATGAGCGTGTGCCTGCCGCTGAGGACCTTAGGTATGGCAGCTGCTTGGACTTTCGTTGGTGCTGAGTAGCCTAACCTCTTCATAGCATCGGCAATTTTCCCACACATCCCTAGAGATACCCATGCGTCACCGCCACGCATGCCTTACCAGCACTGTCCCTTAGGTCTTCAGAGGTTTTAGTTTTAAAACAGTAAATACCGCTCTGTATTACGGAGTTGGTTTGCAGGCGAATGAAGAGACCGTGCTCGGCGCTGTGGCGCTGACATTGGTTAATACCTTAATATACTATTCATCCTCATGGCTAGGCTTCATAGCTGTGTTAGGAACTGCTACAACGTGGGTGCTCGCAGGTATAGCTGGCTATATAGCTGGGAGGATCCGTAGCTTGCCGCTAATGGCCGTAGAGTTCGTGGCCGTGCTGATAATCGCGGCGCTTCAACTTCCGGTAACGTCTGGGCCTAGCTATGTTGCCCAAACATTAGCTATAACCGCGACCGCGTATCTGATAGGGTTTGCAGGCGGCTTAAGCGTCTGGCGAGGGCAGAGACTTAGGCCTTCTCCACAGCCAGTGCGAGCATCTGCGGACGTGGTGTCGGTCTTCATAGGAGGTGTTGGGGTGTCGCTAATTCTTAAGGCGTTAATACAGTATGCAGCTGGATTCTCACCCATAGCATCTGCCGACCTGAGGTCGGTATCACTCAGTATAGCGGCGTCGGTAGTTGCATCGGCGTCATTCGCCTATAGCATCAGGGGGAAGTCAGTAAATCATGCAATCCTTACTCTCGTATGCGGAGCCATAGCCTACGCGGCACCGCTAACGCTTCCACTAGCGCTAGCCCCGCTAGCCTTAAGAGAGAAGGGCATTCCCCCCACGTGGGTAGAGGGTGCGGGAGTACTTATAGGGACACCCGTTAAGAGACTTGCCGGAAGAGGCGTTTGCAGACCTTCTATAAGCTTCACTTTAGGTGAGAATAACCACGTAATAATTACCGGCTCCTCAGGTACGGGTAAGACCAGCGTCGCCAAGCTACTAGTCCATAACGCACTTAAGCTAGGGATCCCTGTCCTAATCCTAGATGTTCATGGCGAGTACCTAGGGGTAGGTGACTCTAAGGTAATCTCGCCTGTAAACAACCCTGTGAACCTCCTCTCAACGTATGGGAAGCAACCGCAGGTCAGGGCCGAGGAGGTAGCTGATTCCATAGCGAATGCGTTCCGACTAGGTAACGTTCAGAAGGCCGCACTCTACCATGCTATAATGTATACCTACAAGATCTTTAAAGAACCGACTCTAGCCGAGCTCCTAGAAGTTCTTTCAGACCCCAACGCGCACACCTACCTGGGCTTCAGCCGGGATGTCATTAGATCTCTAATACCTTACATTAAGTCATTAACAGGTCTAGAGGAAGGGAGCATTAGGTGGGTTAACCCTACCCAACTGCTTGAAGGTGTGACTATCGTTAACCTCTCGGCTATTGAGAGCAGATCCGTCCAGAGGGTGTATGTTGACGGGTTAATAGACTGCCTATTCGGCCTTGAGAAGAGCGTGCGGAGGCCCATGCTAATAGTCGCGGAGGAAGCGCACCGATTCGCAGGGAGTGAGCGAGGCGGGCTGACCCGCGTTTTCAGGGAAGGCCGTAAGTTCGGTTTGAACGTGGTTGCAGTGACGCAG
>JAMOVB010000153.1 GCA_027061705.1 Desulfurococcales archaeon | reverse complement strand
GCCCACCCGGCGATATACCCGACGGGCTACCTACCTAGGAGGGGTTTGAAGAGAAAGGAGTGGCTGGTATATGATCTAATCGTGCGTAGGTATATTGCCTCATTCTACCCTCCAGCAATCATCAAAAAGTTTGCTGCACGGCTCAAGTCATCCTTAACGGGGCTTAAGTTCCTGCTCAGCGGGCAGCGCATAGTTGAGCGAGGATGGCTCGACCCATACCCCTTTGTAAGGATTTCAGAGAGGGAGGCGCCAGCAGTGAGTGAGGGATGCAGGCTCCGCATTTCGAAGGTACGCATATCCAGAGCCTATAGTAAGCCGCCGCAGCCGCATAGCAAGGCTTCCCTACTGAGGTGGATGGAGTCCGTAGGTATAGGAACTGAAGCTACTAGGGCTGAAATAATCGAGACGCTCTTCCGGCGTGGGTACTTGAGGGCCGGGAGGAAAGGTGTTGAAGTTACTGATCTGGGATATATGGTCGTTTTATTACTAACAAGGTTATTTACGGAACTAACCAGTGTTGAACTAACCAGAGAGTTTGAGAGAAAGCTTGAGGCTGTTAGGGACGGGAGGGTGAGGAGGGAGGAGGTTGTTGAAGAGGCTAAGAGGGTGCTTAAGCCTAAGTTACTGAGAGTTAAGGAGATATTGGATAGTGACGGTAAGTCAGTGGCAAGAGAATTAGTTGACGAGGGCGGCGAGCACAGGTGTGCTTTCTGTAATAAGTTCGGCAGGTACTATACTGGTGGTATGTACCTTTGCGAGCTTCACTTTAAGGCATATGTTTCTCTAATGAAGGCGTTTAGAGTGTGGAGTAGGAGAGCGGGGGTTAATTTCAAGGAATTCCTGCGAAGTGTTGTTAAGCTTCAGGGTACTGGAAGGGTTAGTAAGGAGGTTGCGGAAGCGCTACTTAAACATGCTCTTAAAGCTGAGGGTTAAGTACCCTATCACGGGAAGTTTAAACACGCTTCCATCGATACCCACGACCTTACCTATGATCCAGCTGTAGGGTATGTTACCGTCAGGTATTGCATTATTATCCCCTTTAATCAGGTATAAGTAATGCCCGTCCACATGCTCGACCTTTATAACCCTGTGAATCACTAGCTCGCCATAAGGACTCCTGTAAACTACGATGTCGCCGACATGTATGTCTTGGGGTGATGTCTTGACAACCAGAACTAAGTCGCCGGTCTGAAGCAATGGCTCCATAGACTTACCCTCAACAACAGCGAACATTACCCTACCGGTAAGGTTAAGTACGAGAAGCGTCAGTATGGCCGCTATTGCGACGAGCTCTAACGCAGTTCCGACGGTCTTAAGGCGCATTAATCCCCTCCTCTTCATAGATGTCGGAAAGGTCGACCTCTATAACCTGGCCCTGCGTGCTGCTACCTCCACCCTCTTCCTTAGCTCTTTTCTTCCTCCTCCCACCCCTCTTCCTCCCCTTCCTACCCTCCACAACCTCAACCTCACCTTCCGGCCCTACCTTCAGAGTCGAGACACGTCCACGCCACGAGTACCCGCAGTTAGGGCACTTAAACGACCCCATTACGGTTATAGTTATGCGTCCCTCGGCGTCGGGCAGCGGAGCTACTAATTGCCAGGTCTTGGCAGGCTTCACATCAGCTCCGCATACAGGGCACTTAACCATAGCTTAAACCCACGCTTATTCTGCTATGCCCAGTTTTTAGTTTTGTCTTCCTAAGACCATAGATTGAAGCGTAGCCGCTTTTTAATGGCTGGAGCGTCAGAACCCAGCCTCTAATCACGGCTCATCGCTTTTAACCCTCATCATCCGCTACTATTAGGGTAAAGCCTTCACGTCTTTTAAGTAAGGATATCCCGAAGCAGTGTTAATGGTGGCAGGCATGAGCGTCGGTCTGATAAGCCAGTTACTGTCTACTGTGTCTGGAGCGAACATGGGGGGCGTAGCACACACGCTCGCTATTGTTGGATTAATAATGATAGCGTCGGTAGCGTTCGGCTATGCTATCGCCGGAGGGGTTAAGCTGATCAAGAAGATATCCAGCATGAAGGTGAAGGAGTTCTCGCTATTAATACTTGCAATAGGGTTTGTCCTGCTGGGTATTGCGGTGGCGTTACCTTAAAAACGCGTTTTTACCTAGGAAGATCGCGTCGCCGCCTAAGTAGTCCTCAATACGTAGTAGTTCGTTATACTTAGCAGTTCTCTCTCCCCTGGCGGGAGCTCCCGTCTTTATCAACCCTGTCTCATAAGCGACGGCTATGTGAGCTATTGTCGTATCCTCGCTCTCCCCGGATCTATGGCTAATTACGGCCTTACCTCCCCTCCTAAGTAGGTATGTCAGTGATTCCTCGGCTTCGGTGAACGTACCTACTTGATTAACCTTAATTATCGCCCCGTCTATATGCCCACTCTCAAAGTACTTTGATATTAGATCCTTCCTAGTGACTACTATGTCGTCCCCTATCACTATAGGCTTTCCGCCGAGCTTAGATCTGAGCTCCTTAAAGGGCTCCGGATCGCTCTCAGCGAAGGGGTCCTCTAGAAGTATGAGTGGGTACTCATTAACTAGCTGTAGGTAGTACTCTATGAGCTCGCCGCTTGATAAGGACTTACCGTCTATCTCATAGCTCCCCCCACGGTAGAAGTGTGACGCTGCCGAATCCATAGCTAAGTACACGTCGCTCCCGGGGACGTAGCCGGCCCTCTTTATAGCTTCGATCAACGCGTTAAGAGCGTCACGCGTTAGCTCGAGCGGAGGGGCGAAGCCTCCTTCATCACCTACGTTGATAGCGGACGGCCCGTACTTCTCCTTAAGGTACTTCTTAAGCTCCTTATAAACCTCCACAGCGATCCTTATCGCGCCGCTGAACGAGTCAGCCCCTGCCGGAACTATCATGAATTCCTGAACGCTTAATTTGTTGCCTGCGTGAGCACCTCCATTGATGACGTTCATCAGCGGTACAGGAAGGGTTCTAGCTCTCTTCCCGCCCAGGAACTCGAACAGCGGTGTGTCTGAGGTGTCTGCGGCCGCCTTTATAACAGCTAGTGAGGTCGCCACACACGCGTTCCCCCCTAGCCTTGACTTATTAGGCGTTCCATCGACGTCAATTATCTTCCTGTCAACATCCCTAAACCTTGAAGCATCCATACCCATGATGGCGGGTCCTATGTATTTGTTAATCGATTCTATAGCCTTAGTCACGCCCATACCTCCGTACGCCTTACCACCATCCCTTAGATCGACTGCTTCAAGCTTACCTTTCGAGGCGCCGGCAGGCGCTATGGCTCGACCGCATCCCCCGCCTTCAGTATAAACTATCGCCTCAACGGTGGGGTTCCCTCGGGAGTCGAGGACCTGAAGCCCCCGTACAGCCACAATATCGTATATCATTTTTCGATCACCAATCATTATTAGAGGAAGGGCTAATTAACTCAACACCCTTATGCGCGGATTAAGTCATTATTGAGTTGCAGGTTTTTTAAGGATAACAAGGTAGGAGACCATTAATGTGGTGTGGAGCATGGTCGTCACTATCGATCAGATTGAGAAGTTCATGGGTCAGAATGTTAAGGACGAGTATGGCAGGATCGTCGGAAAGATACTCACTGTCTTCACAGATGTTTCCGGAAATGTCGAGTCCGTTGAGATAGCCTACAATGACTTCAGCCTAGAGAGGGTTGATTCCGAAAGAATTAAGCTAACACCCGACGGCGTCGTGATACTTGCTGACTGGAAGGTTAAGGCGATGTCAACGGAGAATAAGCTGGATAGGGTCAGGAGGAGGATCAGGGCTGTCGAGGAGCTCTATAGGAAGGGCAGCATACCTGGCCACGCTTATGAGGAGATTAAGGCAAAGCTAGAGGCGCAGTTCAAAACCATAAAGGAGGAGGTTAGGAAGGTTAAGGACACTCTCCGAAGAAGGGTTAACGATCTAGAGGACCAGATAATACGTCTCGAGAAGGACATATCAAACCTACTGGTGCTGTACATGAGCAATGAGGTCAGTGAGTCATCCTATAAGGCAGCGATAGATTACCTAAGGGACGCCAAGGCAAGGAATGTGGAGGAGAAGAAGGATGTTGAGAAGCACTTAGACCTCATAACGAAGCTGGAATCCGAGGCGGCCAGCACCCATAGGGCCGCACCGATCCACACGACCGTGAAGGAGCCTGCGGAGGCGCCGGTGCAGAGTGAAGGGCCGATACAGGTGCAGATAATCGAGACCTAACACATAAACTGAAATAAAAACACGGAGGGTTGAGGGTTGAGTTTTGTAACGGGTGAGAAAGGGGGAGGGCTACGTAGGTTACTATTCCTGATAGGCCTTAGCGGTAAGAGCAGGCGCGAGAGAGATAGGAAGACCGTAATAGCGCGTATGATTTCAGCGCTCAACGTAATGATTGACGAGCTGAAGAACTCGTCACTAAGGCTGATGAAGAGGCATAAGATGCTTATACAGCAAGCTATAGTCGCGTATTTGAAGAAGGAGAGGGACAGGTCAGCAATCTATGCTAATGAGGCCGCCCAGGTTAAGAACATGGTGCTGAGAATACTGACTGCGGAGAAGGTGCTCGAGCAAGTTAAGCTAAGGCTTGAGACAATGGAGAGTGTGAGCAACATTCCCGTATTAATGAGTGAGGCCGCCAGCTTAATAACTGCCGCTAAGGAGTACGTGAAGGACATCGTCCCAGGTATGGCGTACAATATGGAGAAGCTTGTTGGTGAAGCAAGAAGCGCTGTCGTCGAAACAACCGATGCCGTGAGGGTAGATTCCTCAGCGGCGATAGAGGTCACGCCAGAAGCTAGGAAGCTTCTGGAGAAGATAAGGAAGAGCGTTGAGGAGAGCGTCAAGGAGCAGCTGCCTGAGATCCCTCTCGAACTCCTAGCAGGTGATAGGGGAAGCGGCCTTGAGGTTACGATAATGAACCGGGCGCTTAAGGCTAGGCAGGCTAGTAGCAGAGTCCAGGCGGTGCCGGTACCTAAGCCAAAGCCGAGGCCTAAGCCCAGAAGGCTGCTCTCGAAGGACGCCATAGACAAGGCGGTGCTGGAGCACATAATAATGCACGGTGGCTTCATAGACGTCAACGATGTTGCCCGCGAGCTAGGAGTAACTAAGAAGGAGATTATGGAGTCGCTCCACAGGCTCAGGGAGCAAAATAGGATAAGGTTCTAAGGGACCTGCGCGGGTGAGGGGCTGTTGAGCGAGAATGCCCTACCGTACTTAGAGGAGGTGGCTAAGAGGTACGCTATCAAAGCAATTAAGAACGACCAAGAGAGTAATTTCGGTGAGGCCATAAAGAACTACAGGTACGCTATAAGTGTCCTTAGAAAGATAATACAGCTCTACCCAGATAACGGGCTTAACTCAATGTATAAGGAGTGGATAAGACAGTACGAGAGGAGAATTAAGGAACTCGAAAGCCTACGCACGTCCTTAGTGCCAGCTAACGGGCCGGCCAAGCGCGTCGTCGAGGATGATGACATAGACAGCCTCATACTTAAGGAGAAGCCTAAAGTTACGTTCGACGACATAGCGGATTTGGAGAAGGCTAAGAAAGCGATTAA
>JAMOVB010000152.1 GCA_027061705.1 Desulfurococcales archaeon | reverse complement strand
GGCTGACGTAATCCTGTGCACTGAGGCCGGGGAGCTCGACTACATGAAGGTTAGGAGGGCCTCAGTAGCCCTCTTCATGTACGTAGACCAGCTCAGAAAGTACTCAAGCCTGGTGGGTGATGGTGCTAAGGTGTTCGTCGACTCGACATTCATTAGCGAGGAGGACGTTAGGAAGGCCTCGGCAGGCAGGTCCTGGGAGGTGCGTATGAAGCCGTACACGGACATAGCTAGGAGGGAGTTAGGCACGCATAGGGTGGCGAATATGGTCGCGTTAGGGCACCTCATAAGCGTGACTAAGGTCGTCAGGCCTGAGGCTGTTGAGGCGGCGATTAAGGAGCTTGTTAAGAAGGAGTGGGTCGACCTAGACATTAAGGCCTTCAGAATAGGTTTAAGGCTTGAGGGTAGTGCTTAAAAAACCTCGCCTCAGCCGACGTGCGTGGGTGCATGAAAACAACTCTTATTATTCCCGGGACAAACATACTTCATGAGCGTGTGAAAAACCCGTAACGACGTCCTAAGCGACGGCGATAGGGACGCGCGCGGAGCGTGAGGTGTGAGCGATGTGGTGGAGAAGTAATGGAGCGCCGAAGTGCCCTAGATGCGGGGGGAGGATGGTGGCGTACATGGAGGCTGAGGCCGTCGATGGCGTCAAGCGCGTCAGGTACGTGTTGAGGTGCAGGTCCTGCGGACTCAGGAGGGTTCTGCAGGACGTGAGGCTGAGGAGATCCCCCCAAGGGGTGCGTGTGTCGGTAATCCGAACCCGTTTTTAACGCACTCGCGTGCGTAATGCTCCGCCTGAAACTCCCGCTCGGCAGGTAATCACAAACCACTAAACCCCCAAACCCCTTCTTTCCGGCTTCCGGCGCTACCCGAACTCATTAATAACGTCTTCAATCACGTCGGCTAAGGTGAATGTGTGCGGGAGCGGGAGTAGCAGGAATATGCCGCCGAAGTGGAAGTTCGAGACCTCCCTAAGCACCTCAACACCGCCGTACGTGCTGACGTACTTCCTAAGAAACTTCCTGAGGAATGCCTCGTAGGCGTTGAGGTCGGGGAGGTTTGAGTAGGCAGCGAAGAATGCCGTCAGCGCGACGTCCCACGCCCTGTGCGGGACGCCGCTAGTGCTTACGGCCTGCTCAGCGTCTATAACGTAGATTAGGCCGTCATGCCCTGATAGGAAGTTCGTAGGCTTAACGTCCCCTAAAGCCCATCCCTCCCTGTGAATCCTTCCTAAGGCCTCAGCAACGCGTTCAGCGTCTCTGAAGTAGTTTATCAGGTCGCCGTCCACGAACTCGCGGACGAGCTCAAGCTTCCTCTCATCAGCCTCGATGATCTTAGGGACGCCGATGCCAACCCACGAGTGTTTAAGGAAGCTTACCTCACGCCTGAACCTCTCCCTCGGCGATAGGGTGAAGGGGTAGGTCGCCCTAAACAGTATTGCAGGGGGTATCCACTTAATTATGCCTACCTCCTTAAGGTACCTCTTCCTAACGCACTTCCTCCCCTCAACAAGGACGACCTCGGACTGCGAGACGAGCTTATCAAGAAGCGGTGTTAGACCTGTTAAGCTCCCCAGCCCCCTAATCAGCTTGGCGAGCCTGCCCAGCGGGCTTGACGCCGCCTCCTCACCACCGTCCTCCGCGCCGTCACCCATGCACTAACCACCGCCTTAAGACCGAATATCTTGTGTTGAGAGGGGTAAATAATGAATTCGTGCTTAATATCTACAATGAAGGCAACTAAAACTTATAACTCCGTTTGTATTCGAATTAAGTAAGGTGTAAATCCTTTGAAGGGTCGCATAGTACCCGCAGTACTTCTGGCTTTAGTTGTGGCCCTAGGCGTGGCTGCAGCTCTGGTCAACACGCCCTCACCCGTTAAGGCGCAGACAAGCAAGAAGGACGCTATCTGTATAGTCTACGACATCGGAGGGAGGGGCGACCTAGGCTTCAACGACATGGCCTACCTAGGCGCTCAGATGGTGCATCAGAAGCTAGGCCTTAAGATAGTGTCGCTATCCTCCATGAGCCAGTCAGACTACCTGCCGAACCTGAGGACCCTAGCGAAGAGCGGCCAGTGTGTCATAATAGTCGGCGTTGGCTTCCTAATGACGGACGCCATTAAGGAGGTAGCTAAGGAGTTCCCGAACCAGTTATTCGCCGGCGTCGACGAGTACATACCCAACATACCTAACGTAATAGGTATTGTGTTCCGTGAGAACGAGGGCTCCGCCCTAGCCGGAGCGCTCGCCGCCCTAATAGCGATACACTACAACGCCAGTAAGGTCGGCATGGTCTTAGGCATGGAGATACCCGTGCTGTACAAGTTCGAGGCCGGGTACAGGTACGGCGTCTGGTGGGCGGTGCACTGGTACTGGCACCACTTCCACAAGCATAAGACCGTTGCCGTCCTCTACCAGTACACGGGCACCTTCAAAGACCCAGCTAAGGGTAAGGAGGCCGCCATGGCCCAGCTGGAGCAGGGAGCTATCGTCATATACAACGTCGCCGGCGCAACCGGCCTAGGAATCTTCGACGCCGTGCAGCAGTGGGGCGAGCAGCACGGCCTAACCCACGGCCCGCCATTCGCGATAGGCGTCGACTCCGATCAGGACTGGATTAAGCCCGGCTGGATCATAGCTTCGATGATGAAGCGTGTCGACATGGGCGTCTACTACGCCACGGTGAGGGCTCTCGAGTACCTGCACGGCAAGATAAAGCACTACGGCGGCCTAATGTCGCTAGGCATTAAGGAGAACGGAACCGTACTATCCTCTATTAAGGACCTCTACACCTTCATGAAGCTGGGTGTGGAGGAGGGCGTCATAAAGCCGAGTCAGGAGGCGGCAATAGTTCAGAAGGTTAAGGCGATTAGGGAGATGCTCCCCAAGTGGATCTGGCAGGCGGTCAACGAGCTTAAGGAGGGCATACTGAACGGCTCGATCAAGGTTCCAGCACCAATGACTAAGGCCGGAATAGAGAAGATAAGGAAGGAGTACTCGGTGGCGACGCCGTGGTGGACCGCGTCAACAACCTCGCCATCAAAGACTACGGCGCCTCCCAAGACAACCACGACGACCAAGACCCTAGTTACGGCTAAGACCACCACCTTGGTTAAGACGAGCGTCAGCACCGTTACCACCACGGTAACCGCCACCAAGACCGTCACCTCATTCAAGACAATAACCGTCAGCAAGGGCGCCGCCCCCTCCGGCCTCAGCGGCGCCGCCATCGGCGGGATCATAGCCGCGATAATCATCAACGCCATAATCATAGCGGCGGTAGTAAGCAGGAGGAGGTAGGGAACACCTTAAACCTTTCTCCCAACCCTCTTTTTAACACTAGAGAGGAAATCCTCACCCCAGAGAGTACAGTAGTTAATAATCGCACACAATTAAACAAACCGGCTAGTTGAGTCAAGCTTATATCCCACATCCGGTAAGCAGTATGTAAGGTCGAGCGTTTTGAGCACCCCCTTGGTTAGGGCTGAAAACATAGTTAAGGTATACCCGGACGGCACCGTCGCGCTGAGGGGAGTGACCCTAGAGATTAGAGGTGGTGAGGTCTTAGGGCTGCTTGGGGAGAACGGCGCCGGCAAGACAACCCTAATGAAGATAGTGTCCGGCCTGCTCCAGCCTACCAGGGGGAAGCTTTACGTTAACGGGAGGGAAGTTAGGTTCACGATGCCCGCCCAAGCCCTGCGGATGGGCATAGGGATGGTCCACCAGCACATACCCTTAGTCCATAACTTCACAGGGATTGAGAACATACTGCTGGGCCTCAAGGGAGTTAGGGTGGAGGAGGCTTGGAAGAAGCTTCAGGAGCTTATGAAGCAGACAGGCCTTAAGGTAAGGCTCGACGTCCCCGTCGAGGACCTGTCCCTAGGTGAGAGGCAGAGGATAGAGATACTTAAGATGCTCTTCAGAGGGGTTAACGTACTGATACTCGACGAGCCCACAACCAACCTAACCCCGCTGGAGACTAGGGACCTCTTCAAGCTCCTCCGCCAACTCGCTAGCGAGGGTAAGGCGATAGTCTTCATCTCGCATAAGATTAAGGAAGTCATGCAGGTGACCGACAGGGTTGTCGTGCTAAGGAAGGGCAGGGTTGTGGGGAGGTTGAGGACTCGTGAGACGACGCCTAAGGAGCTAGCGTCCCTTATGGTTGGAAGGGAGGTTGTCTTCACTTACCCGCCTAAGAAGCCTGTTGAGAGGGTTGAGGATCTCCTAGTCGTTAAGGATCTCTGGGTGACGGACGACCTCGGGAGGCAGGCTGTTAGGGGCGTTTCCTTCACCCTCCGTTCGGGCGAGATACTGGGCATAGCCGGTGTTGAGGGGAACGGGCAGAGGGAGCTTGTCGAGGCCCTCACAGGCTTGAGGAGGGTTGATAGGGGGAGGGTTTACTTCAGAGGCGACGACGTCACCAACGCCGACCCCGCCAAACTCTCCTTCAAGGGCCTAGTCCACATACCCGAGGACAGGAAGAACTACGGGCTAATACTGTCCATGACGGTGCTCGAGAACGTCCTCCTAGGCCTGCACAGATACCCGCAGTTCCTCAAGGCGGGGTTAGTCATCGATTGGGGGAAGGTGGCGGAGCACGCCAAGGAGCTCATAAGGAAGTTCGAGATAGTTGTTAGGTCGCTTAAATCGCCGGCGAGGTCGCTCAGCGGCGGGAACCAGCAGAAACTCATAGTCGCTAGGGAGCTTAGCAAGAAGCCCTCCGTAATAATAGCCGCCCACCCGACGAGAGGGCTTGACGTAGCGTCAACACAGTTCGTAAGGAACCTCCTAATAGAGCTTAGGAATAGGGGGATAGGCGTGCTCCTAATTTCCTCAGACCTGGACGAGGTTCTAGACCTCTCCGACAGGATGGCGATAATGTATGAGGGGAGGTTCCTCGCCCTGAAGCCCACCAGAGAATACACTCTCCAGGAGATAGGCCTGCTCATGGGGGGTGTTGGTGCTTGAGCTCATTCCTAGCAGCGATCAAGGAGAAGGCCGAACCCATAGTCAACTCACTCATAGCGCTGGCCATAGGCTTCCTAGGCGGCATGCTCGCGATATACGTGACGGGCCACAACGTCTTCAAAGCGATGCAGATGCTCTACGCCACATCATTCGGGAGCCTCTACCAGGTAACCGTGACGCTAATGTACGCGGGGCCCCTAATGCTGAGCGGCCTCGCCTTCGCGCTCTGTGTTAGGGCAGGCCTATTCAACATAGGTGTTGAGGGGCAGATCTACATGGCTGGCTTAGGGATCGTGCTCGCATCCTCCATAACGTGGCTCCCGCCGCCGATACACGCGATCGTGATAATCGGTGCGGCCATACTATTCGCCCTCGGCTGGTCAGCCATACCCGCGGCTCTGAAGGTCTTCAGAGGAACTAACGAGGTGGTAGTCACCATAATGCTAAACTACGTCGCGTTCGGCGTCGCCGACTACATAATATTCAGGTACTTCCCCAACCCCATGGATGTGACGAAGTCCATAACGGTCCCGCCCTACGCAAGAATACCTCTGCTAGTCCCGAACACGAGCCTCTCATGGAACATAGTGATAAGCATCATCGTGCTGATAATAGTGTACTTCATACTATGGTACA
>JAMOVB010000151.1 GCA_027061705.1 Desulfurococcales archaeon | reverse complement strand
TGTCTAAGCCTCTAGGTCCTAGGCTGGTCTTAAGAACCTCGGCTAGGGCGCGCGCCGCTATGATGTTATTCCTCAGCGCCTCACGCCCGTAAGTTCTTTGCGTGCCCTCCTTCAGTATTACGACTGGAACCCCATAGAGTGCCATCGTGAATCACCCATTAGTTCTAGGAGAACCGCTTCTATATAAGCCTTACTGATACCCTAAGCCACAAAGCTTAAAATCCCCCCGAAACCCCCACTTCGGGGTTGCCCCTTGGAGCTACCCAGTGTCGAAACCGTGATTAAGTTATATGAGGACCTCATCGACTCAGGTAAGATTGATGAAGCAAATCTACTTATAGCAATGCTAAGCGGTGTCGGAGCCTATATAGGTAGGTACGGCTCGGCAGACCCCTCAAGTGTTTGGGAGTATTTCGATAGGCTAAGGATGGAAATCATTGAAGGGCCCGACTACCTTAACCCCTACGTAATGGAGCTCCTCGGAATGTTGGCACAGGGAATAGAGGATGAGGCATGCATGGAGGAGTTTAAGAGCAAACTCCGTGCCGTACTCCGCGAAGACAGACTCGACAATCTGGAGCTGTGATTATCGTGGAGGGAGACGCGTCGTGCAAGTTCTGCGGTCGGGCTAGGGCATCCTACTACAAGCACGACTCAGGTAAGGCGATCTGCGTAAGATGCTTGGCTAGGTATATTCAGAAGCGTGTTAAGCGCGAGCTTTCCAGACTGAAACTCGCGCCGAGAGCAACCGTTGCCGTGTTCATGCACCCGGCGCTTTACATGGAGTCGCTAACGCTACTTAAGTTACTTGAGGGCATTGAAAGGAGGTATGAGAGCGTTATCATAGCCTTAATCCCAAGCGAGATGACGGTCTCGGTAGGTAGGGTTGCTTCAGAGCATGAACTTGCCGGCATGCTTAGCTACGATAGCAACTACTTGAGGAACCCATACCCCTTATCCGTGGTCGAGGACTTAAGAAGCTCCATTAAGTCGGTAAGCAATATTGGATTTAGGGTAGACGCTGTAGTAACTCCACTAACACTTAATGATTTGTCTCTGATGGTACTTTATAGCGTATTCACTAACTCTAACCTAGTGCTGAGACTCTTAAGCTCAAGCAATGCGGCTGGCCTTACCAGAGTAATCCATGCCTTTAGAGCAGTATTAAGGGCGGATGTTCTCTCTTATGCTTACCTGAGCGGTATCTACTGCCGGGCTACAGAAGTGCCTAACTGTCTGATGAGGGGTGGGGAACCTCAAGATCATTTCACCTCAGTGCTTGAGGAGATGGTTAATGAACTCGCTGCTAGGCATCCGGAGTTACTCTTCAGGCTTGTCGAGAGGTTTGACATGTTTTCAGAGTAGCTCAGCCAAATCATCCCATTAGGTCATGCCTCAACCTTTCATCACTAGTTTACGCTCAAGTAACAACTTAAAATAGCGGTCATATATACCTTAAATGGTGTCATGCAGTATGCCGCTTAGAGAGAACCTAATAGACGCTAGGTTCGTTGGCCGCGAGATAACGTTTCGTGTTAGGGGGCTTGAAGAGCCGGTCAAGGGTGTGATAGACGAGGTCGCCAGGTATGAGATAGGGGTGCGTTCAGAGGGTAAGCCCGTAGTTATTTTCAGACACGCCATACTCTACGCCGTGGCGGAGGCTACGGAACTACACGGTTATAGCGGGGAGCAGCTCAGAGATACTGTGATAGATTCCGAAATGGTCGGCTCAGATGTTAGCGTGAGGCTCGTAACTGGTGAGGAACTCAGCGGTAAGCTCATGAAGGTGACGAAGTATGAGCTTGGATTCAGAAGCGATGATAAGGGAATCATAGTGCCTAAATCGAGCATAGCGCTGATACGGTTCCTCTAAGACCGCCGCTAAATACTTACGGCCAATAAGCCCCTATTTTTCCTCCCTCTCCTCACTGCTTGAGTTTCCAAGCATTTTGAAGCGAATTAACTTAACCTCGGTTCCCTCGCTTATTTTTCTGCCATAGATTCTCTTAAGGGCACGCATTAACTCCTCCTTACTCTTAAACCCGTCTGCATGCGCATCCTCGTCGGTTAACTCCTTAACCTTCTTTACCTCAACATCCTCTATTCTAGCCACACCTAACTTAACGCGGCCAGCAACTATCTCAACCTCATCTCCTTTCTTCAGCGTACTGGAGAGTCTTATAGTTGAGGTTTTAGTGCCTTTCAGAATACCTTCCCCATACTCCTTCTTGAACAGTAGCCTCCTACGCCTAGCCATTCGGTCGTCCCGACCGTCTTTATTAAATACGGAGACAATATACTTTACCGCTAGGGGGTGCGGGCGTTGAGAAAGGTGTTCAAGAAATTCCTAATGTCCGGGGAGGAGAGATTATTTGAGGGTCTTAGCAGGCACGTCGACCTATCCATAAAGTCCTTAGCGGTTATAGAGGAGCTCCTTAAGGGAGGGGTTAGCGGGCATAGGGTCTCATCCCTCATAGTTGACGTAATAACCTTCGAAAAGCAGGGCGATAAGATAGCAACTAGCCTGACAGATATGGTCACGCAGGGCGCAATCCCGGTTGCGTTACTTGGGGATATGGAGTTCCTCATAGATCGCGTGGATGACATCCTAGACCTAGCGTACTTCGTAGCTATGGAGTACGGCAGGGCGTTTCGTGCCGGAATATCTGGTAGCGATCAGGTTAAAGTCCTTTATAAGGAGATACTTAAGATGGTTGCTGTGGCGCTTAAGGCATTAGAAACTCTGAAGCAGGAGTTCACTGTGGCTTTAAAGGACTTCAACAAGCTTCAAGAGCTTGATGATATTATAGATGTTTATGAAGATAGAGTTGACGATATGAAGAACAGCGCCCTAGACATGCTATACGGCCTTGGCAAGGACGTGGATGCCATAACGTTCAACCACCTTTCTGAAATGATTAGAAGTTTAGATACTATCGTCGACGCCTGTGAGGATGCTTCACACCTTCTTATAAGGATAATTAGCTCGATGAGGTACTAACCGCACCCACTGGTCGGGAATTATGCTTACGGGATCGCTGCCGTTACTCGTCTTAACGTTCTTAGCGGTTGCGGTTTCCGTCAGTAATAACATGGGAGTCATAGCAGGCCCGGCGTCAAGCTCCCGCGTCGTGCGTGGTAAAGTGCTAACGCTACTTGCAGTAGCCGGCTTGACAGCAGGTCTTCTTGCTGAGGGGTGGAAGTTCTCTAGAAAGGTTTACAGCATGCACTGGCCCTACAATGCCGTATTGCTGTTGATAGGGATAGCGTTACTTCTAATCCTAACTGCCGGCGGCTTCGTCACCTCAATAACGCAGGTGTTTCTAGGGGTCTACGTTGGCTATCTCTTATCAGAGGGGAGGCTAAGCTCGGCCGCTGGCGTTTGGACAGTCTTCCTCTACTGGCTAGTAACGTTCGCTTCGTCAATATGTATAACGTATGTGTTCACAGCATCGCTCACTAGAAGAAGAGGTATTGTAAGCAATCTCTACACGCTTAAGTTAACTAGCGTTGCGCTAATATTGCTCACAGCCTACACCCTCGGCGCCAACACCTTAGGCTTCGTTGTCGCATTTAGCGGCGCATGGAACATTCCGACAATAGCCTCGGCAGTTGCTGGCATAGTGGTAGGGGCGGCGCTTCTAGGAGGTAAGAAAGGGGTCAGCAGGCTTGGAACGCAGTTCTACGGCCTAAGATACTTAAGTTCCATAGCGCCGTACATATCTACCTTGACTCTTACGGAGATAGGAACGCAGTTTTCCATACCCCTACCCATGTCGATATCGATATTCTCTGGAATACTGGGCTCTGCCCTGGCAATGAGGTTTAGGTTAATAAGTAGGCGCAGAGTAATGACTTACGTGCTGATGAGCTGGGTCATGCCTATGGTAGCCTCTATAGTTACATCTCTACTAGTGTTTAAGGCTATCTCTGGCGTTTAGCGCCCCAGCCGAGGCTACTGAACTAACCCTCTCGTCGATACCTGAACGGCTCCTTCTGTAGTCGCTGAGAATCCTCATCAAGTCATCGTAGGTGAGCCTTCGTTTCTCCCTCTCCTCAGCGAGGATGCTCTCAATAACCCTCCTGGAGTCCTCAATCATTTCACGGACATGCATGTCAACAGCTACTAGGCATGCACTAATGGGCCATACCTCCCTAGCTACGGCCATAGGGATTCTGAACCTCCTTACCATGTTCTCTACCTCCTCATTAGTAAGCAGTCCTGAGGGCACAACTATTCCTCTCTCTTGAAGCCCCTCTCCAGCGCTGCCTAAGGCCTTCAGCAACGTTGCCTTATCCTCCACATAAAGAGGTGTTTTAACTGCCTTCATTGAGAATACCTTAACCCCAAACCTGGGTATAAGCATGAGCTCGCCGGCAAACACCCTTTCAATAACCTTACCCGAACTTCTTAACGTATCCTTGAGCGATCTTACCTCCCGCTCGAGCTCGCAGATCCTCTCGCTAGCGTTCTTAAGCCTAGTTACGAGCTCGCTGACCTTCCTCTCCTTAAGTAATTTCAAGCTGAGCGAGTCTCTCAAAGTCTCAAGCTCCTTCCTAAGCCTTTCAACTTCTTGCATAGTGTTCTCAAGCTTTGCTTTAAGGGCGTCCCTCTCCGCCACGACCTCCTCCAGAGACCGCTTCAGACTCTCTACCCTCTCTCTGTACTTCTCGGCCAGCATCCTTTCGTATACTACCGTACTCTTTTGGAGGACAGTATGCGTTGTCTGGCCGGGCTTACGGAAGTAGTCATTAATTATGTCCTCTATTATCGTGCTCAAAGGTTCATTGGCCAGTATTCTCCTTTGATATTGCTGGATGTTCCTTATAGATAAACCCATGCTCTTAACTTTCCTTAGGAGTTTCTTCATTTTCTCTTCATAAATTCTATAGGCTTTCAACGCCGCGGATAACGCGTCACGCTCATGCGTGTTTCTGACGGTAACGCCGAATTTCCGGCAGTAATCATTAACTATAAGCTCCTTCTCAGCAGTAGATAGGGACTTCCTAGGAACGTACATCTGCACGCCCAGCGCGGCCGCCAGCTTCCTAACCATCTCCGGCGGCGGGTTCTTATCCGTGGCAATTATCACAGGCACGCCGACCGAGCTTAAAGCGTTTATCACATCACCCCTATCCAGCTCCCGGCCAGAGGTGATTAGCCTCGGCCGCATGCTAAGGTCTATCGCCGCCAGACCAACCTGCATGCCGGGGTCGTAGCCTACTATTAGGTAGGGCTTCTCAGATCTGATCTCACGACCGAGGCTCAAGAACTTCCTATTCACTACCGGCTTTATCCTCACCTCAACATCGTACCCGCGCATCCTGCTAACGACGCCGAAGAGCTCCTCCCTCGAGGCGTATACTGTGAAGACCGCGCTCTCAACACCTCCCTTACTCCTCCTTATCATAACGTCATAATCGATACCGCGGCGCTCAAGCTCCTCACGTATCTTCCTGACAACCCTAGCAACGGCCGCCCTCAGGTTGCGTTGGTACTTGCTTGAGCGGGAGCCTCCAGCACTACCAGACCTTCCCTTAAACACGTTAATCTTAACCTTCCGTTCAAACACGTTCAGCCTTCTGCCGTGCCCGCTCCAGGCGAGCATCGCGGCAAGAACCGCTGTCTTCGCGGGGCTCAGCTTACCTCTCTCAACCTTCAATCCTGCATTGATGGCAACGCTCTTCAC
>JAMOVB010000150.1 GCA_027061705.1 Desulfurococcales archaeon | reverse complement strand
CTCAATGACGGCCACGTTGGGGTTCTCCTTAATCCTCCTCACTATTTCCGGGTTGCTGAGAAGCCTCCTCAACTCCTCGTAAGCCTGTAGGAACTCTTCCTCCGCCCTGTACGTCGGCTCCTTCTTCCCGCTCAGCACGTCGGCTACGGACTGCATTAAGGCGGCGCCAGCCCTCCTAACTATCCTCCTTAACCTCAGCATGCGCGTCTCAAGCTCCCTACGGATTTCACGATCCTCTACAGCGTCCCTCACGAGCGGGAGGAGCCGGAGTATGTCCTGAGGCTTAACCCCCTCAAGCCTTAAGCTTATCTTATGGCGTGGCACGCCAGCGAATACTGCGTACCTTATGATCTCAGGTAGGTCTATTCCCCTAACAAGTAATCCGTAGTACGTCGCGACACCAACAAGTACGTCAAGCTCTCCATCCTTAAACTTCTCTATAGCGGCCACGTTCCTGCTGTGAACGGCGTCCGCCCTCACTCCCGCCTCCTTAAGTATCTCGGCCAGCCTCTCGGCATACTCTATACCCTTATCTACGGGAACGTAGACAAGCCCGCCCGCCCCTAAGGTCTTAACAAGCCTTACAACCTCGTCCTCAATGCCTCCTGAGGGCCTGACGTAAGCGTCTGTTATGTTTCTTATGAATTCAGGGCGGGCACCTATCTCAAAGCCAAGTAGTTCGCGGAAGAGCTTAACCCTAGTGCCGCGTGGGTTGCCGGTTGCTGATGATATTATTAAGACGCGCTTCTTGTTAATAACCTTCCTTAACCTCTGCTTCTCCAGCTTCTCCTCCAGCTCCCTAAGCATCTTCTCCAGCTTCTCCAGCCTCTTATTCCTCTCCTTAGATCTCGAACTCCCCTCACTGTTAATGCTGCTTAAGTATGCGAACTCGCGCTTGAGTTTAAGTAGGGTCATGGCGTCCTCAATATCCTTATCGTCGAACCCCATGAGCTTCAGAATATAGTTTATTGCTTTAGAACCCTTCAATACAGCGTCTACGTCGTCGACGAAGATAAACCTGAACCTATGCTTCTTCACCTTATCGAAGTTACGCATGAGGTAATTTGAGGTGGTTATCAGTATGTCGAACTCCTCGCCCTCCTCCAGAAGCTTCTCGCGTTCGGCCCTCTCCCGACGCCGGAGCTTCGAGTGGATCGCTAGGAACTTAACTATTAATCCAGCCCGTTCCGACATCTCCCTAAGCTTCTCCTCCAGTTGCATTGCCAGCGCGGTTGTGGGGACTATGAAGTATGATCTGTGGCTCAGTCTCTCCCTACCCTCACCGCCCTTCCCGGCCCTCTCCTTCCTCCTACTACTTATGGCGAAGTACAGCGCCATCGCCGCGCCGAAGGTGGTCTTACCGACGCCCGTCGGGGCTATCATGGCGAAGGACGATCCCTTAGCAAGCCTCTTAATCCACAGGCGCTGGATACTCCAGGGCTTATTACCGACGCACCGTACGAAGAACTTAACCATATCTTCATACTCCTTCATAACATCATAGAATTTCTTATACTCACGCAACCTACGGCCACTCCTTAACTCCCTATACACCCACTCCGGCAGGACCTCCACACCCTCGGGAAGCGAGGGTATGCAGGATGAGCACGGCACCCTAATCCTTAAGCGCTTATCGCTAGTGAAGCCCTTGCAGTTCGGGCAGCTACGCCCGTAAACCAGTAGGTCCGCCTCCTCAACCTCCTTCCTCAGCGTCATACCCTACCTCAAGTTATGAGGGCTTAAAAGATTCTAATAAAGGATTTCCCTCCAACACCCCGGTAATCGGGCACTCAGTGAAGAGAAGAGACATCACCCCGCCAGGTCAGGAGACCGTCGTGTCATCACTCAACCAAACAGATATCTAACCCCTAATAAACTAAGCCAAGGATGATGAGAAACGAGGCACGACGCCAAAGAATGAAGAAACCTGTCTCAGCTGATATGCAATCACAAACAACTCTAAACCGTGTATTCCACGCCCGTCTTAAGCAGCACTAACTAAGTACTAAGTACACAGAATATCTAATTCCGGTTTAATGCGAAATTCCCTTCAATTATTTTTAACCACTCTCTACACCTGTCTTAACACACTGTTGACTACATCGCCTATCCTGCCTTCTTGTGCTTGCTTTATTGTTTGCTGATAGAGCTTCCTTAGTTCGTCAGTGCTTATATGTAGGCTCGCTAGGTTTAGGTAGTATTTGAGTTCCTGTACGTGCTCCCCCTATGGTATGTGTCTTAAGACCTAGCTTTTCCAGAAACCACTAGTTCTAAGATTCCTGCCGCTATCTCGCCAACGCACTTGCCCAACGCGCTTTTCTCGTGAGTAAAGCGTTTGAGTTCAGGGTAAGGGGTTCTGAGGGTTGCGTGCGCTATAGTGAACAGCTACGTGCAGTGTCTCCCTAAGCATATCCTTCACTATGTCAGCGGGTATGGGTTTACCTTTTAGGCGGCCTAGCCCCTCCTAAGCAGCTAGGATACCCTCAACAACTTCATTGACTACGGCCTCAATGGTCTCCGAGCCCGTTCCGGGCGCCTTAGAGCCTGTTAGCCGCGTTCCGCCTCCCCTGTAAATTCCGCTTTACAAATATTCTTAAATGGAACGGGTTGAAGGGCAGGTTGGTGAGCGCGGTGTTGAGTGATGAGGCGGTTGCCCGTGCCGTGGCTAACGAGTACCGCAGGAAGATACTCGAGCATCTGCTAGAAAACGGCGCTTCGACCTACACGGACCTAATGTGTGCTTCAGAGTTGGAGGAGAGTAGTAAGTTCGCGTACCACCTAAGGAGGCTGGTGGTTGCCGGGCTGGTTAAGCAGGGTATTGACGGGAAGTACCGCCTAACCGGTAAGGGGAGGAGGGTTGCGGCGATGCTTAAGGAGGAGAGGCTTGACCCTCCGACGGTCCTCGACACATTATCGGAGTTCTGTAAGTCGCATAATGTGAGGAGGTTCACTCTAGGCTCGATTGGGGTCGGCGTCGGCATCTGGTACTTGGCGGGCGGCTCAATAATGACTTTAACGTCCTTGCTCGGCATGCCGGCGAAGCTGGAGGTTATGGGGAGGGTGTACTACGAGTCACTCAATCCAGCGGTAACTGCGCTGGTGGCGGTCGTAGGTCTCATCATTCTAGTAATGAGTTTTAAGTTACTCAGTGCGGAGTTCCCGAACGCCTCAGCACTTCAGCTAGTGACGATGCAGAGGTACGCAACACTCCTACTTCTGAGGTCGGCATACTTGAGGACATACTTAGTAGCTTACCTAGCTGCCGCGCTGGCCTTCACGGCGTTAGTATGGATTGCCATGATTCCCTACCCGAGTAGCTAGCTTAGGTTCAGGGTTCTACCGGTATTGAAGCTCTGTTAGTTTGGTTTTCAAGTATGCTCGTGGCCAACGCTAATCTCGGTGGGAGTAGGGGCTTAAGGCGCTGTGGCTCCCGCCTCCCTCTACCGCAGGCTATGGGGAGTTGAAGTGCGCGGTGTGTAAGGCTTCATTAGAAGGCGATTAAAGAGCTGTTCTCGAGCCTAGCAGAAACGATAAGTTGTATCGTTTGTGCTTTTCCGTATTAGGTTCCTGCCACGACCTCAACAGGGAGGGGATGGAGACACGCGGGGTAAAAAGATGTGAAGCGATATGCCTGGGGAAGCGTTAGTATTCCTCGCACTTAAGCTGGAAGTAGTTGCGTGAATGGCCGCAGGACGGACATTTCTGCGGGGGTTCCTCACCGTAGTGTACGTACCCGCACTTCCTGCAAACCCACCAAACCTTCTTCCCCTTCTTGAATACCGTGCCCTCCTCAAGAATCTTTAGTAGCTTTCTGAAGCGCTCCTCATGATGCTCCTCAGCCTTCGCTATGGCGCGTAGCCTAGCTGCGATTACCGGGTATCCTTCCTCCTCGGCTATTCTGGCGAATTCGGGATACATTTTAGTGTGTTCGTAATTCTCGCCCTCTATCGCCGCCTTCAGGTTCTCGATAGTAGTTCCTAGGGCTAAAGGTGCTGCAGCCTCAACCGTTACCGGGCCTGACAAGCCTGCCTTGCTGGCAAGGTCGGTTGCTAGCTTGTATAGCGTTTCCGCGTGCTCCTTCTCGTTCTCAGCTGTTATTGTGAACACCTCAGCTATCTGCTCGTAGCCCTCCTTCCTAGCTATGCTGGCGTAGAAGGTGTACCTGTTGCGTGCTTGGCTCTCCCCTATGAACGCCTTAACTAGGTTTTCTAGTGTTTTGGGTTTAGCGGCCAATTCGATCACTCCGCCTTAATAGAATGTTTTAAGGAAATAAGGATGCCGTTACTTGCCTATAATTCTCCTTAAGCTCTCCTCAAACGGCCTGCGCGCTATCCCCTTCTCGGTTATGACACCCTCAACCAGCTCTGGCGGCGTTATATCGAATGCTGGGTTAAGAACAGGGACGTCCGGCACTGTTATCAGTAGCTTCCCTAAAACCCTCCTGACTTCCTCCGGGTTTCTCTCCTCAATAACCACATCCTCAACCTTAGTGCGGGGGTCTATGGTTGAGGTAGGTGCGGCTACGTAGAAGGGCACGCCATGCCTGCCGGCCAGCGCCGCTATCACGTACGTCCCTATCTTATTGATCACGTGCCCGCTTAGCAGGACTCTATCGGCCCCCACAACCACTTTATCGACTAGGCCCTTGCTCATTACGTAGCCAACCATATTGTCCGTTATTAACGTGACCGGTATGCCCTCCTGCCTTAACTCCCACACGGTTAGCCTGGCTCCCTGAAGCACCGGCCTAGTCTCCGTAGCTATAACCTTAATCCTCTTACCCTCCTCCCAAGCAGCCCTGATTACTCCTAACGCCGTGCCGTAACCAGCGGTTGCTAGGGCACCCGCGTTGCAGTGCGTGAGTATAGTGTCGCCATCCTCGATAACCTCAGCCCCGACCCTACCTATCGCCTTGTTCGTCCGGATATCCTCCTCATATATTGACTTAGCCTCCTCAACAACCCGCCTAACGAACTCCTCGACACTCCCGTCACTCGGGAAGCTCCTTACAACACGCTCCATACGCTCTAGCGCCCAGAACAGGTTGACCGCCGTCGGCCTAGTTCTTGAAAGCCTCCTAATGGCTTTGAGGACAGCCTCCCTAACCTCCGGCAGGCCTCCCTGCGAGTGTATTGCAGCTAACGCGACAGCGAATGCGGCCGCCACACCTATGGCGGGGGCGCCCCTAATCTCCATTCGCTCTATAGCCACGGCAACCCTCTCGTAGTCCGTACTAGTCACGTACTCAAGCTTCCACGGCAGTTCGAGAGTGTTTATCCATCTAAGCCTGTCCCCCAACCACTCGATGGGCTTGACTTCAAGCAATTAACACACCTGAGATGTAAATGTTGATTTAGGCTATAAATTAGGGTTATGGGGGCGTTTAGGTTGGCTGAGGAGCTTGCCATCATCGGCGTTAGGGGTGGGCGACTGCTGACTACGGGGTGCGAGGCAGTCCTAGATAGGCTAAAGCTGGGCGTCCCGGCGAGGGAGGGGCGTTTACTTGATGTCGCTGAGGTTGCCTACATAATATTCACGGAAGCCTGCAGGGTTGTCGACGATGGCGGGGGGTTGAGCCTTGACAAACTATTCGTTAAGTACGGGAGGAGTAAGTATGATTGGATTAGGTTCGCCGTCATACTAGACCTACGCGAGCGCGGGAGGAGGGCGAGGGCGGGTTTCGGTGAGAATGACGT
>JAMOVB010000149.1 GCA_027061705.1 Desulfurococcales archaeon | reverse complement strand
ACACCTCATGATACCCTAGAGCGTAGAGGGCCTCTCCAGGGGTTAAGACTGGCTTATGATAATCTCCAAGATCGTCAATCGCTATGCGCGGGCAAGATGTAACGACAATAACGCCTATTGATGGCGTGTCGATAGCTAGAAGCGCCTCTCTTGTTAGGAACAAGGACCTGCAGATGATGTAAGGCTGTCCCCTGTCATTAAGGGCCGATATAAGCTCCCTCAACACGTCCCCTCTATACTGCCCGCACATACCGGCGACTATGAGCCAGTGCCTACCCAACCCAGAGTACGAAGCCTCACTAACGCTCCAGAGCCTTCTCTTAAACCAACGCTTAACCTCAGTATCCAACACCCTAACACTATTACGGTAGGGATCGACCTGAATAACGTGTTTCAAGGCCCTACACTTCAGCCCAGCGCCGAGGCTGTGGAATAAACCCCCAGCAAGGATGACTACGGCGTCAACATCCTGCTTGAACTGAGGATATATGCATCCGAACGCCAGCTTCTCATCATTGGAGATATTAATCCCCGTACCCTCTATAGCTTTAGCGAGCCTGCCAACGCTCCTCAGGTGTTGCTGTGTTGTGTAGACGAGAACGTTCTTGACTTTAAGTCTTTTCAGAACTTCTACCGCTTCAGCCAGCACGCACTCGCTTAATGCAGGCTTATACGTAACTTCAGCAAAGACTACATTATCAGGCGGCTTCCAGAGGGGGTATTCCGCATGACCGAAGTGAACCACTAGGTCGAACTTCGAGGTTAGACTTAGATCCATAACGCATGATCCGTAGTTAGGGGTTGCATCAATAACGAACTCCATGTTGGAGTATACTGTGCTGAGGTACTGGATAAGGTTTAATGAGCAGGTCTTAAATCCCTCAGGTATCTGAAGTAGTGCTTTCCCACCTCTTGAATTAAGCGTCTCTAGCCTTTCCTTCAGTTCCTCGCTTATTATGAATGCGTGGTTACCGCACCTTACCTCGTCATGCCTGCTTACCGACATCATTGAGCGATCCTATGGATTCCTTACTGCGGTTGTGCCGCGGGCTTAAGCTCGGTTATAACTACCCTAGCGTTAATCCCCAACTTATCCTTAAGGCGTCTTAACGCCTCCTTAGCTTGATCTATGGCGGTACGGGGAACTCTAACCTCGGCTATAACACTGCCGAACTTAACGCGCGCCGCCGTACCTACGGGTTTTCCGAAAGCCTGCCTCATACCGTCCTGAAGCCTGTCTGCTCCGGCGAATGCCATCATCTTATTCTCCCGGAGTACGTGGTGTGGGTACTGCCTTATGATGAGTAGGTACCTCTCATCACCGACATACTTAGATAGGTACTTGTTCGCCATGACACGCCCGGCTTCCAGCGCGTTATGCCTTATCTGAGCGTACTCGAGTGAGACCAGCTCTAGCTTAACATCGAAATCACCGTGGGGATTCCCCATGACGAACTTGTTAATCTTTGGCTGCGGTATCCCGTCTATATAGTCCTTCCGTGTGTAAGGCGGCTTCTTAAGCTCCTTATAGCACCTTGCTGGCCTGAGAGGCATTCTTCGCACCTAGGTGTTCTGAGGATGCTGGAATTAATAAGGTTTAGCGGCGATCTCTAATTCCGTATTTGATACGCTTAAGTAGCTTGTAAATTGATGAGCACTCCTCAACGGATGGCCTGCCTTTAAAGAGTATATGCTTAAGCGCTATAGCCCCCCTCTCCTCCCTCAACACCTCTCCTAAGTACCTTATGAGGCTCCTTAAGGCCTCGAGGGTTTCCTCCCTGCAGTACCTTATATGCGAGGCGGTAGTGCTTTCGAAGCATTTCCTGACTTCGTAAAGGTATATTGCGACAGCGTGTGAGAGGTTCATAACGCTGTACTCGCTGCCAGTATGTATCGACGACAGTATGTCGCATGCGAGTAGCTCACTGCGTGTGAGTCCAGTGCTCTCCCTCCCAAAGACTAAAGCTAAAACACCTTTAGGAGGTAGTAAATAGCAGAGCTCCTTAACATCGACACCTTGCCTTAAGACATCACCCTCAAGATTAAGCTTAGACGTTGTGCATACGCTTAGCGTGACGCCCTCGAGACACTCGCTGAGACTACTCACAACCCTAACTCTATCGATGTAGTCAGCAGCATTTGCTGAGAACTCGATGACCTCGCTATGTCTTACATCGAACGCCGGGTTAACTACGCAGATCTCGTCCACCCCGAAGTTCTTCGCTAGCCGAACTATGAATCCAAGGTTTATCCTCCCTTCAGGGGATACAAGCACAACCTTAACCCTAACACCGCCCTCCCGCAATGCTAGCCTCCAAAACGCTTATGCTTGGCAGGCCTAATTACCTTGAGGCCGTAGGATAATTTGACAGCACGTTATTCTTAGGTGGCCGGTACCGAGCATAGGCAGGTCTTTAGGAGGTTAGGATTCCCGATCATCATACCCGATCATAGAGTAGATCTTCTGTAAATATCCAATTACCACTGCATGTCTTGCGTTGGGCGGTGGATCTATAAATAGATAATAACGCTCCTCACCTCTAAGCTCGCTTAACAGGCGCTCCACTATTATGGATACCGGATCCCCGATCTTGCCACGCTCCTTAAGATCTTCAAAGGATTCGAACCTCCTCTTTTTACGCTCCTCAAGTATAGTCCACATTGTCTTCTTACCTATTCCGGGAAGGAGCTCCAGCGAGTGGAGTTTAATCGTTAGGGGTGCAGCTATATTAAAGAACGTTACGAAGACCTTCTCCTTCTCTATAACTATTTTTCTCAGCGCCTCCGGCAGGTATGATCTGGCGACGCCGCTTAACTCGTCGTAAGTTATGGGCTCTCCCCAAACGAATTCGACTTTATCACGTAGGTTACGCAACCTGAAGCTCACGCACACGCGCTCGCCCTGCCTTAAATTAACGCCGGGTTTAGGGTAGAACTCTATTAATGTGAAGTACTTATCGCCTATTGCCTGCGCTATAGCCCTCGTCCTGTGGGGAGGGTGCGGATCTATCGGATTGCCTCCAGGCATATAATCAAGTACTATGGCGTAATCCTCTCTAGCCACTCTCTTATCTCCCCTGCGATACCTGCTTCCCATTAGAAGCACCTGCCGTGCCCAATCTACGCTCTACTGCCCTTCTACACAATATGAGGCAGTTAAATCTAATATCTTTTTAATCATCTCCTCATCAAGCGGCTTAGCTTTCTTATCGTAAATAACCCTGACTTCATCAGGGGTTTTAGGAACTATATTAGCTATTACAACAGCGGTAACGTCATCTAACCCGAGCTCTTTAAGCTTACTAACAAGCTCCTCAGCCTTAGCGCACTTACTAAATTTCTTAGCGTACTCCCTAACTCTTATAGCTAACTGTGTTAACTCAATGTTCATGCGCTCCAGATCTTCAAGAACCTTCACGACTGTTGGGTTAGGTATGTTCCTCACGTTCTTTATCTTCATAGCCGATCATCACGCGGGGGCAGGTCTTATGTGCTCGGGATATAGAATTAGCTCCTTCCTCTTATTACCTAGGAATACCTCGACAATGTAGGCCCTCCCCCTACGCCCTATGATTGTCCCTACCTTGCCAACATATCTTCTATGAGGTAGCGTATCGTGGATCGCCGGGTTCGGTTTTATGTACACCTTATCGCCAACCTTATACTCATGCATAATTAGGCTTAAGGGCGGCACAGCTCCCTTCTCCCTCACTCGCTTCCGATACACCTTCCTTGTCCGGTTCCTAGGCCCTCTTGAAGCCTTAACCACTTCAAGCACCTAAGTCTCACTATGAGCTCAGCTTATAAACCTTTAAATGCAGCGCTACCTAACACCCACCTACTCGCTTAGGCACTCAAGAACATCTAGAAACAATACGCTTACTTCCTTACCAAGGACCGAGGAGAAGGAAGGTTCCGTTCTTCCGTCATCACCGTGGGCTAATTCCTTTACGTAAAGACCTCCCTCACACTTAACTAGGACTTCAATAACGTGGGGGGTTAGACGACGTGCTTTAACGCTGAAGACGGTACGCTCCCTAACAATGTCAGCTCTCCTTCGGAGAACTCTAGACGGCGTTCTCTGCTTAACTAATCTATCCCGAAACTCATTCTCTAAGGTAACTAGGTCCTCATCGCTGATGGGCGGGTCTACATAGAGCACGAGCCTATATACCTTAACACCCCGCTCCTGCTTCAGCCTAACGACCTCGTTAAAGCTGACGTACCGTTCGAGGTTAACTACCACCCATGGCGGCCTCGATGCCTTGGCAGAGGCCTTCTTGAGGTTCACAAATCGACGTTTAGGCTTCCTTAACTCAACAACTAATGGCCTACCTCGCCCGAGCATACGGGCGTCAGCATCCTCCCTCCCCGATGCATGCATCTTTAAATCCTCAGCACCGTAAACCTCCATTAACCCCCTACATGATTCCTCAACAGACATTACGTAGCGTTTAACACCATCCCTCCCGATCCAAGGCATCTGCGATATAAACCTACCTAGCTTGAGATACCTTCCCAGTATGTATAGGGGCTGGGGTTGAATAGTGACTGAACCTTCGTCAAGGTCTACGAGTATGACCACGTCATACTTTCTGAAATTAGGCCTTAAACCAGTCATTAACTGCAGCCTCTTGCCCACCTCGCGCTTAATCTCCCTTGATATTGTTTCCCAAGACTCAAGTCCTAGGCTGAGGGCCACCTCCTCCTCCCGTTTCTCCAGTGATGAGCCGCTCTTAACGCCTACGATGAACGTTCTGACCTCATAGTTTTTCAAAGCATTGAGGGCCTTAAGACATAGCTCATATATTAAATCGTCGAGTCTACCTCCGCAGATTCTGCATTCATTGCAGCGAACCTCGCCAACATACTTACTGGCCAGCTTAGCTAGAGGTCCGCAAGCATTTGCCGCTAACTGCTCGAGCTCCTTCAACGCTCCTTCGTCTCCGGCCAGTATCCTCCTATGTATTTCCATGGATAGCACGGTCTTAAGGGCGCGTCCCCGCTCTTCATTATGAAGCGCATACCCATAGTAGGCGAGAAGCCTGCCTAGGCATCTATCGCATAGGGGTAACATGCTAAGGGCATGGGTTGCTTGCTTGAGGACCTCGTCGCCTGCTTTCTCAGAGCCCACCCTTAATCCCCAGCCTACGTAGCAAGCCTCCCTTACGTCTTCTAAGGCTTTTAATCATTCTCTTAGTGTTTTCATAATACGATAGGAGCTCCTTAACGTCTTCAACACTTGTTCCGGACCCCATAGCTATCCTTCTTATTCTCCTCCTATCTAATATTGACGGGTTATCGAGCTCTTCGTAAGTCATCGAGTCCATTATGTGAAGCCAACGATCCATCTTCTCTTCTGAGATTCTAATCTTCTCATCGTCTAGGGGCATCATCGCTAAGCCGGGGATCATTTGAAATACCTTTCTCAGAGGCCCCATCTTACGTAGCGACCTTATCTGAGCGTACATATCTCTTAAGGTTATTCTACCTGTAGTGATCGCCTTCTCAAAGCGTCTCTCAAGCTCCTCACTTTCCTCGAGTGCTTTGAACTTCTCCAGGAGGGTCTCCAGATCCCCTAAGCCGAGTATTCTTGCGACAAACTTGCGGGGGTTAAAAGGCTCTAAATCCTCGATCTTCTCACCATCACCCACAAACTTTATTCTAGCGCCGGTGGCTGCCACCGCAGATATGGCGCCGCCTCCCTTAGCGGTTCCGTCGAGCTTCGTTATAGTTATAGAACCTATGGGTGTTCTTTCATGAAACCTTTTAGCCAAGTCGTAGGCCTTCTGCCCCATGT
>JAMOVB010000148.1 GCA_027061705.1 Desulfurococcales archaeon | reverse complement strand
GGGTAAGACTGAGTTCCTGTCACTTCTGGCAACGCGTCTCCAGAGCACCTACGGTGTCGGGGGGATGATACTGGATATTAAGGGTGAGTATCCCGAGCGCCTTAGCAGGAGGGGGGCGAAGTTCATTGAGCTTAAGCCTGGTGAGAACCTTAGGCTAGACCTACGCGCTTTAAGCGAGTTGCTACCGCCGAACTCGCGTGCTGGGGCGATTACCGACCTGATAGTTAGGGCTTACCCCAGCCTTCAGCGGAAGGAGGTGTTGTCAATACTTTATAAAGCTGTTGAGCGTTCGCTAGGTCCTCACTGCAGGAGTGTTGTTGGATGTATTAGGAGGTATGTTGAGCTGGAGGGGGGTGGGTATGAGTCTTACTCCGTCTGCAAGGCGCTCTCCGAGATCAGTATTCTGTCCGAGTGTAGTGGTGTTACGTTAACTGACGTCATATTCGAGAACATAGTTAATAGGTCGCAGGTTATGACTATCTTGAACTTAAGTAGGATTCCCGCCGTAAATCATAAGCTCGTGGATTTCGTGATATATTATCTTTCCCGGTGCATTAGGGCCGTCACATCCTTAACCCAGCCATCTGAAAAAGCGTTTGACTTAAGGAGTGTCTTCATACTTGACGAGGGGTGGATCTACGTAAGTAGGTTGTCTGAGGAGATATCCTCACTTATGAGGTTAGGACGTAGCTACGGCATTATGATCTGCATAGCTACTCAGAGCCTCAGCGACCTGCGCGTGCTGGGTGAGGGTATCATAAATAATGTCGGGTTACTTGTAGCCCTAGCGTCTCCCGATAGCGGGTACTGGAGAGCACTACGTGATTACGTCAGAATACCTGAGGGTGAGGTAAGCAGGTACACCGCCCTACTAGGGAGGGGTGAGGGCGTCGTTCGCATGTCCCCCGACCCTAGGCCTAAGGTCGTCTCATTTAGGGATTAGAACTTCCCGAATAACGCGGCCTGACTGCAGGTCCACTAACGCTGCGCGCCCACGTTCTATATCAAGAACTGCATAGGTCTGCCTCTCGGCTAAGTAGCCGCTTAGGGCGCCGGGGTTAAGTACTAACGTATCGTTAATCACGCGGGCGTCAGCGATATGCGTGTGTCCGTAAAGGATTACGTCGAAAGCCCCGCTAGCCGCCAGAGCGTTAACCATGGACTCCGTTACGTCTCTACCACCCCATCCGTGCATTAAGAGCGCCTTCAGACCCCCTATGTCGGTCTGCATAGGATGGCCGCTCAGCTCAGGGCAGAAGCGCTTAAGTAGCACCCTATCCCCGTCATTGTTCCCGAAGACACCAATTACTTTAATCCCTAAGCCTTGAATGGCCCTTAACGAGAAGGGCGAGATTATATCACCTAGGTGAATTAAGAGATCGTAATTATCAACACCCTCACCCCCAATGCGTTCGCAAAACGCGTTAATCGCTTGAAGGTTGTCGTGAGTATCCGAAATTACTAAGACCCTCAAAGCTAGCCACCAAGACGTCATTAGGAAGGTTAGTAAAAATGTGTTGATTTAATCCTTCAGTTTCAATTAGGAAGCCATGTGCTGGCGCCGGGGAGGGGACTCGAACCCCCGACCACCGGGTTAACAGCCCGGCGCTCTACCGGCTGAGCTACCCCGGCACCATAGATGGTTTCCTAAACCCCCTTAAAGCTTTTACCTGGTTGCCTTAGTAGGGAGTTCACCTGCAAGAAGCTTCATTGCGAATTCTATAAATCCTTTTGAGGAGGGTTTAGAAGTCACGTAGTCCGCTACATTCCTTAGCCTGCTGTCACTATTTGAGACTGCGACTAGGTATTCGCACACACCCCTCATAGGTAGGTCTGTAATTGAATCACCTATGCAGTACGTCTTAATTCCGCTCCAGCCAAGGATGCTTATCAGCCTCTTAATCCCGGTCCCCTTATCACAATCTCTTGCATGCACGTGTATAGCATACCCGCTTGACTCCACCTTAACATCCTCAATAAACTCGCTTCCAGCGACCTCACGAAGTATCTCTACAAGCATCGTAATTGCCTCAGACTCGCTGACACGGCTCCATTTAAACGCCCTATCACAGAACCTAAACCTATTCTGCCATGACTCCCGTAACACGCCGCCAGACCTAACGACTACCTCCCTAGCAACCTCATTTAACCTTTCAACTAAGGACTCACTACAAAGGACGCTCAATCCTAACCCGCCCGCCTATACGGCACACCCGTTCTCCGCCACAACGGCATCGCTTAAGCCTAAGTAGGTAGATAGCCCCGCAAGTACTGGGACAGAATTGCCTGAAACGAGCACAACAGCATACCCACGGCTGCGTAACACCCTCATCCAACGCACGGCCTCTAAATCCAGCTCCGTCGAAGACCTACTAACCGTTAGCGTGCCGTCCACGTCCGTGAATACCGCTCCCCTAACCCGCGGGCCTGTCAAAACCCACACCACTTATCACTGTCTTAACCGCATCGATTTAAGTAGCTTACGCATCGACAACTATGTTTCCATACGTTATTGCGAGTGTTTTAAATGGCAATGCTATGATGCATGTGTTAGCCTTTCGTTACAAAACTTCTTAGACATAGTTACAAGAAAATCCTTAGCTCAAGTGTATAATACTTTCAGTCATGAAGATAAACTTCATATATAACGAAGTAGAGCTTCGAAAATAACCCGGAAAAATCGTGAAGGTTTCAAGTAACTCTTAACTACCTCAATATACCAATATAATTTGGTGAAAAATATGGCCAAGAAGAAGGCCGTCAAGGTCAAGGACCCGACTACGGGCAAGGAGGTTGAGCTAGTACCTGAGAAGGTCTGGACGCTAGCTCCCCGCGGCAGGAAGGGCGTTAAGATAGGGCTCTTCAAGAGCCCCGAGACCGGCAAGTACTTCAGGGCCAAGGTACCTGACGACTACCCTGAGGGTTAAGATTACCGTAAAACAAACACTCCTCTTTTTCCAAAACTAAAGAGCCCGAACAACAGCGCCATAGCCATAAGCCCCAGCCCTCGGTAAGGTTGTTACACCTATGTCACAATCCTTATAACCTCCTCAGAAACCTAAATTAATGGCCCCCGGTAGCTCAGCGGTAGAGCGCCCGGCTGTAGTCAGCCCCGGAGGGTACAGCTCGGCAGGGGGAGGGGCCCTCCGGCAGATACCGGGCGGTCGGGGGTTCGAATCCCTCCCGGGGGACCACCCCCTACAGCCTTAATCAAAAGGTTGGGGTGGTCGCTAACGCTGGTCTTCTCCCTTAATCACACTCTCCAGCAGATCCCGAGTCTTACGTAACTCCTTAACTAAGGCGTCACGCACACTCACCTCAGCAAGCAACGACTTCAGCGACTCCGTAGACATTCTGGCCACGTCAACCTTCCTCCTAATACCAGGTGCGAGAGCATCAGGGTAGTCCAGAGGTTTCAAGGCTTCATAGATACCCTCAGCGACACTCGCTAGGGCCTCAGCCTCCTTAAGCCTTCCAATCTTGATTAAGTCCAATACATAACGCTTCAGCTCCCCAACAACGTCAAGCAACCCCTGAAGCGTGGGCACAGGATCTGATCCGAGCTCATCTTTCGAGGGTATTCTTGACTCCATAACTATGCTGTAGAATACTAGAGCCTCTACGTACTCGGATTCAGCATTATATATTAGGCCCGTATGCCTTAACTCCGGAACGTCATTCAATTTCGTCATGAGCATATTAAACAACTCCTTAAGCCTGCCTAGGTGATTATTTACAGCCCCACTATCTCCGCGATGAACAGCAGTCACAACATACCCAGATTCTCTAATGATCTCCCGCGACAATCTAATTAACTCCTCACGAGCCTCGTCCCTCCTAGCTAACACATCATCAGCCCACTCAACAAGCTCCTTTAATCCCCGGGATATCTCCTCAAGCCACTCACAACAATCCATACCTACATCCCCCGTAATATGTAGGTGCGGGGGCATATTACAGGCGCGCATGTGGAGAAGGGTTTTTAATGTCTTCAGCCCCAGACTAGGGATTAGGGATGTGGGTGATCTTCAAGAGACGTAAGAGCATGGACAAAGCGACGCTACGCCGTGAGATAGCAAAGCTTGTTTTAGACCTTAAGAGGCTTCATAGAATGGCCTTCTACTATGAGAGCAGGCTAGAGGGTAAGATAGGCAACTATAGGGAGAGGCTCAAGTATACGGAGGATCCGTCGCTCAGGAAAACCCTCTCCGAGAACATAAGGATGTACGAGAAAGCACTCAAAGTCATAACGCGGATTGAGGTGACGTTAGAGGCTATAATCGTCAGGCTAGACACTCTCGGCCTGCTGAACCTATCGGTTAAGGAGGTAGCCTTGATCAAGGAGGTGTTAAGGAGGGTGAAGGATATGTCGAGCGGCATACCTGACATCTCCCTCATAGCTGAGGATATCAGCGAGAGAGCCGACAATTTACTCACATACTTACCGGGGCATAAGGTATACGATATTCACGTAACGCAGGAGGCAAACCAAATACTTCAAGACGCCCTCAAGGTTGCCGAGAAGCGTGTGCAGGAATCCTTAGCCTAATGAGGGCATCGAATACTACGTTGTTCTTAATAGCGTTCTCAGCTACAGGCCAAAACACTACGCGGTGTCCTTTACTCACCAGTAAAGTTAACGATGTACTTACCTCCCTCAGGCTTCAGAATACCCTTCCTAACCAGAACATCCACTGCCTCCTTGAAGTACTCCTTACCAACGTCGATTTCGTACCACTCTAGGAACTTATTGACCAGATCTTCGAAGCTCCATTCCTTCTTATACTTACCTTCCTCCTTAAGGAGCCTCTTAAGAAGCTGGTAGGTATCCTCAAGCCTTGTCCAGGGGTACTGGAACCACACCCACTCCTTAACCTCCATGAAGTAGTAGTCCGGCTTGAATTTCGCCACTGGCGAGATCCACTGAAGTACCGCTATCCTAACCTCCTCAGCGCTCCAATTGTTGTATATGTAGTTACGGGCTAGCGCCAGCGACTCGCCAGTATCTACGATATCATCGACTAGCAGTACCTTCCTCCCGCTTAAGTCGATCTTATAGGGGAATTTAATCACGGCACGGTCCTCCGCCTTAGCGGCCTCGGTCCAGTGTTGGGACTGTATCGATAGTAGGTTATCAATAAGTAGAAAGTCGCAGATGAGCCTCGCGGGAACGAAGCCGCCACGCGCGACAGCGACAACCACGTCGGGCCTGTAGCTACTCTCACGTATCTTCCCGGCTAAGCCTCTAGACCAGGAAACCACATCATCCCAAGTTACTAGCCTAGTCTTAAGCTTAGCCATCTTTTCGGTTCCCTCATTATCACTACTGACGTCCTCATAAGGGTTTCGGAGATAAACACTATTTAGCTTCGCCAGCACTACTTAGTGAGTGGGTGGTCACCTCGCCCGGTTGGAGTGGGAGATTACTTAACATAGACTTAGGCCGCAGAAGCTACAGCATTAGCGAGCTCGACAGCGCCTTTCTACGTAAGTATATAGGGGGTAGGGGCCTCGCAGTACGGCTGCTATGGGAGCTTAACGAAGCCGGAGTCGATCCATTCTCTCCAAGAAACCATGTCGTGCTAGCGGTAGGGCCACTGACGGGCTTTCCACTACCCTCATCCGGTAAGATGATAATAGCGTCGAAATCCCCGCTAACACACGGTTACGGTGACGGTAACATAGGTACTAAAGCCGCCGTTGAAATGAGAAAGTGTAGGTACGATGCTATAGTGATTAAGGGCGCTTCAGAGAAGCCAGTACTGCTTAAGATCACATCAAAGGGCGTTGACTTCATTGATGCCGACAATCTCTGGGGGTTAGGCACGCATGAGACGGAAAGAAGGCTTAAG
>JAMOVB010000147.1 GCA_027061705.1 Desulfurococcales archaeon | reverse complement strand
GTGTTTTACGTTGGTGTAGACTTCGTAGCCCCACCTGGCTAGGGTGGCGGCGTACTTGCGGAGGACCGTTCTTTCGGGTATGGTGTCCGCTGCCTCCCCTGCCCTCCTTCTGGAGGTGTTGCCGACCTCCTCCACTATTGCCTTGAGGAGGGCTGGGCCTTGGGTTAGTAGCAGGTTTAGGAAGCTGAGTATTTCGTGCCTGTAGCTTAGGGCGCAGATTACGCGGCCTTCGTAGGCTAGGGCTACGGAGCCCGCCACCCGGTAGTTACCCCTCCTGCTCCTGAACTTCCTCGCGGTGCTTTCGATGAGTACGTCTACCTTGAATTCCCCGAGGATGTGGAGACATTTCTGGATTGAGCGGCAGTTCGGCCTTAAGTAGGTTTCGTAGGCCGCGCGCTCGCTGATGCCGCGGGCCGAGCCGAGGTAGGACACCCTAACCTCGCGCCAGGGCATGCCGAGCGTGCGGTGAATGCGGTTGAGTAGACTGACTATCTCAGCATGCACATCCCTGTCCGGGTGGGGGGCGAAGTACACTAAGCTTAAACCCACTTCAACACCCGGTTGGGAGGCCGTAAATCAGCTAATTAACGTTTACGTGACGCGAATCGCCTCAGCCCCTAGAGCACGGGCTTTACGGCAGGCCCGCCAGCCTTGGTCGAGGCTACCTGCTGCCTCCGCACATACTCTCTGAACGATTCCGCGAGATCGTCCGCGCTAGCCTTAAGTTCCGCTATATTAGCTAGTAATGCTTGGCCCGCCGCGAGGGTCAAGTAAGTGATGAACGTAACGTCGGTAATCAGTCTAGATACGAGTACGGACGCTACGGACGCAGTGGGCTCGGATATCGCCCTGCTTTGAGGCTCAATCGCCGCTCGGGTGATCACCTCTAGTTCCTCACGCATCATTTCCGAGTACACATGCATTAATTCGTACTGGATTCTCTGTTCATCAGCACCTACATCCTTGAGATGTTCGAGAAGTATCTCCACGTTCTCCAGAAGACCGACTATTTTGGAAGGCATCCCACTACGGACATACTCCACATAGTTTAGCTTACCCTCCTCCATTAACTTACTGCTCTCATTGATTAACTCATTAAGTTTTTGATAGATACGCTTCATCAGCATGTTGATAATGCCCTCTCTTTCTGAAAGTTTCCCCCTTAGGTTAGCTAACCGTAGCACTAGCTCCTTTACCTTCGCTGGTGCTTCCTCCGGTCTTATGCCGGCCTCCTCTAGTACTGCTTTAGCTAGGCTTATGGAGATCTTCGGCATTCCCACCACTCAAGTATACTTGCCTTTCATACCTAATAAGTATTCCAGGTAAGTATCCCGGGCACACACATAATTAACATAAATTAATGAAATACAAGCTAACGCCACAGAGGATCTAGCTAACTTCCTAAGGCTTGGTTATGGAGTTACTCCATAAAATTAATTACAGCGAGAGCGCAACGGATTCTTCGGGTGCTGGTTTGGAGTTCCACGGATATTTGAGGGAAGGCCCTAAGCACGATCCGGACGAGTTCTACGGGTATGATGAGGAGCTCGGCCGCGTGGCCGATAGCATGACTCACGGTGGGAGGCGGATTGTCGAGGTGTTGGGGCTTCGGAGGGTCGGTAAGACGAGCTTAGTTCTGACCGCATTCGTTACTGCCATGAGGAGCGGTGCAGTAGAGCCTTCTAAGGCAGTGCTCATCCATGCGGACTTCCGCGGGATTACGGGCAGGAGCTCGGCTCTCCACACGATACTGAACGGATGTAAGGCTGCTGAGAGGGTGGTTGGGAGGACTAAGGCGGCTAGTAGGTTGATGGAGGCTATAGGCAGGAGGCTCGCGGCTGAGGAGAGGGTGACTAAGAAGCTCAGCATCAACGCCATCATCGTAAGGGGAGGTGTGAGCAGGACCCTCGTTAGGAGGCTGTCCAGGGAGGGCGTGTTGGAGGGGTTTAGGGACGTTTTGGAGCTGATTGACGACGCCTGCGGTGAGGAGGGCTTGAGGTGCGTCGTATTTCTCGACGAGCTTCATGAGGTGTTAGGTAGGGTGAGGGGGGCTAGGAGCGAGGTTCCTCAAGCGCTAGCGTACGCCTACGACAGCCTAACAAACCTGAGGATCATAGTGTCAGGGTCGAGAATACGGCTAACCGAATCCATAATCCAGAGTGAGGAGCTAGTTCAAAGAACCGAGCAGGTGCTGATGAGGCCGCTGAGCCGGGAGGAGTCATGGGACCTCCTTAGAAGGTCGTTCAGAGACCACGGCGTGGAGTTCGCTGAGACCGCCCTCGAGAGAGGGTATGAAGTCAGCATGGGGGTGGCTGGGTGGCTCACGGACTACGGGAGGAGGTACGTACGCGCGTACATGGCCTACGGAGACCCACTCAAAGCGTTGAGGGACGCCGTGAGTAGGACGCTGGATGTGATGAGGCTCGCATGCTCTGAGGAGCTGGCCGAGCTTAAGAGGAGGTTGAAGGGCGGGGAGACCTACGCCGCAACGTATAGGGTGCTGGAGTACGTGGCTAAGGGGGTGGATCGCTTTTCAGGCTTGAAGAGGGTTACGGGGCTGAGTGACGGGATGCTGAACCACGTCCTTGAGATCCTCCTTAAGTACGACCTACTGGTTAAGGAGCCTGCTGGGGAGCGGGGCGTTAGGTACGCGATATGTGATCCCGCAGTACTCGCGCACTTCCGTAGCATCGGCATCAAGTGATGCCGCGCACACGCTCTGCTCGAGCCGGCGCTCTGCGCGGCAGAGTTTGTTGCTTTGTTTTTAGGTTGTTCGTTGTTCTTGTTATTGGTGTTGGTTGTTGGGTGGTGAGGGTGAGGGTGTTCTTTCTGAGTTTGTTAGTGTTCTTAGGGATGTTAGGAGGGTTTTGATTAGTGTTTCGTTGGTTAGGTTGGCGCTTATCTATCTTTTGTGGGGTGCTGCTGTGTGTGGTTTTTCGTTTTTGTTGATTACGTTTCGTGGGTTGGGTGTTTGGGGTTCCTTGATTACCTATGTTTCGTGGGTTTACTGGGGCGTGGCTGCTGTCGGTATTACGGTGTTCTTCGTTAGGGGTGTTGAGCCTAGGCTTGCGTGGCTTGAGAAGGAGTTGTCTGGGGGTGGGGGGCGCCGCCGTGTTTGGCGTGAGGCCCTGTACTTCTTTCTGGCTTGGGTTGCTTCCTTCGTTGTTGGGTGTGATTTGGTTCCGTGGCTGATCTCGCCTGCCGGCAGCCTCGGCATTCTCTTCTCGCTTGCTTCAGGTAATTTGAGTAACTTCCTGATCGTCCTCCGCCTCTACGGGGTTTCGGACTACCCGCCTCTCCTGGCCTCGCTAATCCTCTACGCCTCGTGCGTTGGGGCGGTCTTCATTAGCGGTTACCGCTACCTATTCATGCTGAGCGCCATCATGCTCGCCTACACGCTTGCGGGGGCGGCATACCTGATTAGGTCGATTAGGGTGCTGGTCCGTCGGGAGGGTGTGGGGAGTAGTGCCGAGGGCGGTGCGCGGGGGTCGTGACTGCATAGGGTTGCGTAGGGAGTGCTGTTGAGTGAGGAGGACCTTATTAGGGAGGTGATGAGGAATCGTGTGCTTTCCGTCCCGGCTAGGTTAGGGATCATGCTGTACCTCCTGGCTAAGGGTGAGGCCAGGTTCGCGGACATTCAGTACGCGCTAAACCTAACGCCCGGGAACCTCTGGAGCCACTTAAGGAGGTTGGAGGAGGCCGGGTACGTGAGGATATACAGGAGGTTTGAGGACAGGCCGAGAACCGTGGTTAGGGTTACGGGTAGGGGTGTTGAGGAGGTTAGCAAGTACCTGAACAACCTGCTTGAGGCTGCTGAGAACGCCCTCAGAACGGCCCGCCGCCGTGGCGGTGGAGGGCGTTAGGTGAGGCGGCGAACCCAGCTTAGCGGAGGAGCTCGAGCTCGATGTAGACGTCGTCCGGAACCCTAACCCTCATTATCTGCCTCATAACCTTCTCGTCAGCGGCGATGTCGATCAGCCTCTTATGAATCCTCATCTCCCACTTCTCATACACCTTAGTCCCCTCACCGTGCGGCAGCCTGAGGACGGGGACAACGAGCCTCTTGACCGGCAGCGGGACCGGCCCCCTAACCTCGACACCCGCCTTCTTAGCTATGCTTACCAGCTGGTCGGCCACCTCAGTTAAGTGGCGGACGTTAGTGCTCCAGAGCCTTATCCTCACCTTACTCGTCACGACCGACACACCCCTACGTGGTTGAGTGTTTGAGTATTAAAAGTCTACTCACCGTAAGGCCTGCGTTAAAACCGCCTTACTTCTTCCTAATCTCAACCTTCCTCGGCTTAACATCCATCACTACGCCGATCCCTATCGTCTTACCCATATCCCTCATAGCGAACCTGCCTAGCTGCGGGAAGTCGGAGTACTTCTCCAGCACCATCGGCTTTATCGGCTTGAACTTAATGATGGCTGACTCACCAGGCCTCACGAACTGCGGGTTCCTCTCAGCGATCTTACCGGTCTTCGGATCAAGCTTACCCGGTATCTCGATAATCCTGGACGCTATGGACGCCGTGTGCGCGTGGATGACGGGGCTGTACCCGACGTGAATGGCTGTCGGGTGCCACACCACATACACCCTAGCGGTGAACTCCTCAACCACGGTCGGCGGGTTGTCTAGGTGGCCGGCAACATCGCCCCTCCTAATCTGGTTCTTAGCAACGCCCCTGACGTTAAAGCCTATGTTGTCGCCCGGCAGGGCCTCCTGAAGCTTCTCGTGATGCATCTCGATGGACCTGACCTCACCGACAACTCCCGGAGGCATGAAGACTACCTTATCGCCGACACGCAGCCTGCCGGTCTCAACCCTACCGACGGGCACCGTACCGACTCCGGAGATGCTGTAGACCTCCTGAATAGGTATCCTGAGCGGCTTGTCGACCGGCTTCGGAGGCGGTGTCACTGAGTCGAGGGCCTCGACTAGGGTCGGCCCCTTATACCAGGGCATGTTGGGGGACTTCTCAATGATGTTGTCGCCGGTCCACCCGGAGACCGGGACGAAGGGTATCTTGTCGACCTTGTAGCCGAGCCTCTTCATGAAGTTCTTCAGCGTCTTAACGATCTTCTCATACCTCTCCTTACTCCACGGCGGCTCGGTAATGTCCATCTTAGACACGGCAACTATCATCTGGTCGATACCCATGGTCCTCGCTAGGACGATGTGCTCCATCGTCTGGCCCTCCCTGCTCATGCCGGCCTCGAACTCGCCTGGCTTGGCCGACACGACTAGGAGGGCTACGTCCGCCTGGCTGGTGCCCGTGATCATGTTCTTGATGAAGTCCCTGTGGCCGGGAGCGTCGATGATCGTCCAGTAGTACTTCGGCGTCTCGAACTTCATGAACGTCAGCGCTATCGTGACTCCCCTGTCACGCTCCTCCTTAAGCCTGTCGAGGAACCACGCGTACTTCTCGGACTCCTTACCCCTCTTCTTAGCCTCCTCCTCAACCTCCTTAACTATCTTAGGGTCTATCGCGCCTAGCTTGAGTAGCATGTGGCCTACTAGGGTGCTCTTACCGTGGTCTACGTGGCCGATGACGACCAGGTTTAGGTGCTCCTTCTTCGCCTTGCTCATTACGCATCACCCCTGCAACGCATCATGTAGTTATGGGTGGTACCTTATAAAAGTTTTTAATGAAGTGCTTAAGGAACTTCACCTTGAGCTTAGAGCGATCCTCTCAATCTCCTCCTTCCTAGATATTGCGTAGCTCCTCGGGTCGTTATTCGCGGCGTTAATTATCTCGTCAGCAAGGCACTCAGCAACGCTCTTAGGGGATCTGAAGGCCGCGTTCCTAGCCCCCTCAGTTATGTGGCGGAGGGCCAGGTCAACCCTCCTGAGAGGGGCGACGTCAACCGCGACGTGGTATATGATGCCTCCATACATGATCCT
>JAMOVB010000146.1 GCA_027061705.1 Desulfurococcales archaeon | reverse complement strand
CGGCGTCGGCCGCCGGCACCTCACCGTACCCGCTAACCCTTATAAGCGGTATTGGCTTGAGTTCGCTGGCCTCCGGAGCCTTACCCACGTACTCCTTCAGAGCTACGTAGTCGTAGGGCGCGTGTGCCGGGACGCTCATCACAACACCGGTCCCGAAGTTAGGGGTTACAAACTCCGCCGGGAGTACGGGAACCTCCCTACCGGTTAGGGGGTTCACGACCCTCCTGCCGACTAGGTCCGAGCCCTTAACGGTCTCCACAACCTTAACCTCAAGCTGGTAGGACAGCCTCTGAGCCGCCCTGCACGCCATAACCCACTTCTCACGCCGCCCCTCGGGACCTACTAAGCATATGCAGTAGGTTATGTTGGGGTTGACCCAGATGTTCGTAACGCCTAAGGTTGTCTCAGGCCTTAACGTCGCGGCCGGGTATGTGAGGCCGTCGCTGACGCCCGGAAACTTGATTACAGTAACCTCACCTATCTCGGGCTCAACGTCATCCTTAGTGTCGTGCATCCCTACAGGCATGCCGTCACGCGGGCACCACCCCACGGGATGGGAGCCTCTCGTCAGGTAGCCGAGGTCCTTAAGCTTCTTGAACTGCCAGACTATGAATCGCTTGAACTCAGGATCTATTGTCGTGAACTCCCTCCTCCAATCTATGGAGAGCCCGTAGAACCTCATGGCCCTCTTAGATAGTTTGTGGAAGTACCTAGCAAGCTTGAGAGGCTCGTCAAGCTTCCTGAAGTCCTCAGGAGGTATTGCGAATGCCTCAGCAAACTTCCTTATGAACTCCTCATCCCCTGAGGCAACCCTGCTTGCGGTCGAGAGTATGGGCGTGCCCGTGTAGTGGAACCCCATCGGGAATAGGACGTTGTACCCGACGAGCCTCTTGAACCTTGCGAGGACGTCGGGTATTACGTAAGTCCTAGCATGACCTATGTGTGCGGGGCCGTTAGGATACATAAAGGCCGCCGTTATGAAGTACTTGGGAACGCCCTCCCTGGGGTCGGCCTCGTAAACCCTCCTCTCCTCCCAAACCGGGAGCCACTTACGCGCCAGGGACTTTAGGTACTCTATGTAGTCCTCAACACGCTCGCGTTGCCCCGCGCTACGGGAACGCTCTGTAGGACCTGCTGAATCTCCAGCACGCAAGCTCGCACCTAACCTATAGGTTGGTCAGTCATTTAAGCATTTAATGACGCCCCCACTATACTGCAGGATGTGCGCGGTGCGGCAGCATGGTGAGGCGGCAGGGGAATTCCCTAAGAAGGGGGTCGGCGTCAGCAAGCTTCTCAAAATTATAGACGAGTTAAGCGCTTCGGAACCTGAGTTAGGGGATTGGAGATCGTTAGGCCCGATGATGTCGGCCCCCGACCCCGTCGCGCTCTACGCGTTCATTAAGTTCATCCGACACAACCTCAACGACCCGGCTTGGTTTAAAGTGTCCGCCAAGCTACTTGACGAGACGGTGTCGATGCTCGGGTCACTACTGCATTTTAAGGGTAGGGCGTGGGGGATCCCGACCTATGGGGGGAGCGAGTCTAACCTGTCGGCACTGTACGCCGTACGTGAGCTTGGTTACGACACGCTCGTTACGCCGCGCTCAGCCCACGCCTCAGTGTTCAAGGCATGCAGGGTCTTGAGGATGAGGGTAGTTACCGTGGACGTTGATAGTGAGTTGAGGGCCTTACCCGACAGTATCGCCAAGGCTGTTAGGAATGTAGGCGATAGGGCGGCGATCCTGCTCACCGCTGGAAACACCGAGACCGGAGTGATAGATAGGGCTAGGGAGGTCTACGAACTCGTCCCTGACACCCCCATAGTTGTTGATGCGGCGTTCGGCGGCCTCATAGCGCCCTTCCTCGAGGATGAGGGCACGCCGCTACCTCAGTTCGACTTCAGGGTACCATCAGTAGTTGCCGTCGGCGTCGATGGGCATAAGGCCGGCTTGACCCCTATACCCTCGGGCATGGTTATCCTTAAGAAGGAGCTCTACGAGAAGCTCACCTTCAGCGGCGATTACATGGGTAGGCAGAAGCAGCTCACGCTACTCTGGACGAGGACTGCCGCGTCCGTGGCGTCACTCTGGGCTTCGATCAAGCGACACGGCTTCAACGGATTTGCAGAGATATACCGGGAATGCTTGAAACTGACGTGGAGAGCCTACCGGGAGCTTACCGGGCTCGGATTCTCAGTAAACAGGCCTGAGCTCCCGATACTGTGCTTCAAGCATGAGTGCGTTGACTCCGCAGACCTATACAGGTTCCTCAGGGGTAGGGGGTGGTATGTCTATAGGTGCCCTAGCTTAGGCGGAGTTAAGATAACGTTGATGCCTCACGTAACTCAAGACATAGTTAGCGAATTCATAGACGATGTTCGGGAGTTCGTTAAGTCAGCAATGCGGGGTTAATCACCGCTCATTCCGTGTTCCGCTCATCACCGTTTAAGGAGTGTGTTAAGGGTATTTAGGCTTGACCTGGCGTGAGGTGAGGTTTAAGAGCGATTAAAAGTTCCCGAGAACCACATACTCTTAGGGTTACCGGGATGAAGGCTCTTGTTAAGGTCGATAGTAAGGGGCGGGTCACGATACCCCTATACATAAGGGAGGCGTTAGGTATCGAGCCGGAGTCGTACGTCGAGCTTGAGGTGTCGAGGGAGGAGGGCGTGATAATCCTTAGGCCAGCCTCAACGCCGGGCGAGACGGCCGTAGACTTCGACGTCATACTGAGGAAGGTTGAGGACATCCAGCCGCTGACCTCGGCAATATTGGAGAGCGGCAGCGAGGTCAGAATGATGAGGTGCTACAAGGAGGATAACGGGTACAGATGTCAGATTACGGTGCTGTTACTGGACATGAGGGCTGCTGAGAAGCTTAAGGAGAAGATCGTTAGCAAGGGGCTTAAGGTAGCGTCGTTAAGGCCCGTCATAAGGAAGGCGATTTAGGAGGGAAGACCGCAATGCCTGCCGTGTACGTCGGGTGCTGCGGCTTCGCCACCGGGAGGAAGCGCTACTACCAGCTCTTCAACGCCGTCGAGCTTCAAGACACTTTCTACAACCCGCCCGACGTTGGAAGGATGAGGAAGTTAAGGGGCGAGGCACCCCCAGACTTCGTCTTCACTATGAAGGCATGGCAGGCCATAACACACCCGCCCAACATGAGGACGTGGAGGCGCTCAAAATTCAAGCCCCCTAAGGAGGTGTGGGGTAGGTACGGGTTCCTAAGACCTACTGAGGAGAACTTCAAGGCGTGGGAGGTAATTAAGAACGCTGCTGAGGCGCTGCAGTCGCGTGCGGTGATAATCCAGCTCCCCCCGTCCTTCAAGAACACGCCAGAGAACAGGAGTAACATGCGTGACTTCCTCTCATCCATAAGCAGGCCGCCATTCACAGTCGGCATTGAGGTTAGAGGTGATTGGAGGGACCGGCTCGAAGACCTAGCTAAGGTTATCGAGCCTTTCAACTGGGTCGTGCATGTTGTCGACCCGTTTAGATGCGCGGAAGCTATTAGGAGAAATGTAAGGTACTACCGCCTACACGGGATCGGTGGGAAGGAGGTTAACTACAGGTATAGATACAGTGACGACGACCTGCTTAAGCTCAAGGGCTTCGTTATGAAGGGGATTGAGGAAGGCGCTGATGAGGTCTACGTAATGTTTAACAACATATACATGCGTGACGATGCCCTCAGATTCAAGAAAGTGTTGGGCATGGGTTAGCATCTCAGGCGAGGCCGTACCTCGCCCTAACAACCGCCCTAATCCTTTGAAGGAGTTTATCGACCCCCACACCCTGTAGGGCGCTTAGTAGGAGTACCTCACCGTCGTAGACCTTCCTTAAAGCCTCGATAACCTCCTTAAGCCTCCCTTCATCGACGGCGTCAACCTTATTCACAGCAACCACGAAGTCCCGGCCGCGGAATATCGCCCTGACCGTTCTGAGAAGCCCGACCTGGCTCTCGAGCGGGTAGTAGCTCTCCCTCCTCGGGTCGATGAGGAATACCAGCATATCGCCTAAGAACCTTATGGCTGAGACCGCCCTACGCTCTATCTCGTTAAGCTCGCTAAGCGGCCTATCGAGTATTCCGGGCGTGTCGAGAATCTGAACCCGCAGGTGATCTACGGTTAGGTGGCCTAGTATCACGTTCTTCGTAGTGAAGGGGAACGGTGAAACCTCGGGCTCCGCTGTCGACACCCTCCTAACCAGTGTTGACTTGCCGACTTGAGGCATGCCAGCAACTATGACCATAGGTTCCTCAGGGTTGAAGCAAGGAACCCTGCTTAACTCGATCACGGCCTTCCTGAGAACCTCCAGGTCTTTCCTAAGCCTCCTTAGCACGGAGAGCGCCCTACCTACGAACTCCCTAGCCACGTCATTGGCTTCACGGGCGGTTAGCGTAGTCTTTACCCTTAACCTGTAGCTCCTCCACAGCCTCCTAAGCACGCGCTCGTAACCGGCGAACCTTCCGAGAAGGTCTGCATAGTCATCTATTCCGCTAAGCTTCAGGACCTCAATGTAGAATTCGTGAAGGTCTTGAGGTTTGGGAAGCATTCGCACCTTACTGAACACCTGGCTATTTATGTATGTGTAGATCCTGTCGATCTTAATTAAGTTCTTAACCATCCCCTTCTTCCTAACGCCCTTAGCCAGCGGCACCGGCTCCCTGAACAGCTCGAGCACTTTCCTACGCACCGCCTCGTACGTGGGAGGGGCTAACCCCCTCACCGCCGCGCTAACGCACTTCCCCTCCTCCATACCGCAACACCGTCATCCCTCCTTACCTCGATAACCCTGTGGAGAGGTATTACGGTATCGCCCATAATTAACCTGTCCTTAAGGAGCGTAATGCTTCTCGAGAGCCTAATGACCCTAATCCCTGTTGGGACGCCCCTATCAACTATAACTACGGCATACCTTCTCAGCTCATCATCGCTCAGAGTCCAGAAGAGCTTGCTGAGCACGCCCCTTATAGTGTCGTTCCTCAAGACCAACCACCAGCGCTCCGTAGTCACTACGCATTACAGCTAATAAGCCGCCCTACCCAGCAAGGATGAGGGGTTTACGGAGACCTTAACCTTAAAATCTATACATACCCTTTACTTACGGTGTCCGATGTTGTCTTACGAGCGTTTAGGTACGGGCGCGACCGCAGTCGGTGTTAGGGTTAATGACGGCGTCGTACTGGCTGCTGAGCGCAGGGTATCATACGGAGGCTTCGTAATGAGCAGGGCCGGTAGGAAGGTATTCCTGATCGAGGGCTCCTACGGCATGGCGTTCGCCGGGCTTTTCGCCGATATCCAGACGCTCAAGCGCGTGATGGACGTTCAGATACACAGCTACGAGATTGAGAACTCAAGGAAGCTCAGCGTGAGGTCAGCCGCTCGCCTGCTGTCGGTGATTCTCTATCAGTATAAGCTCATGCCGTTCCTCTCCGAGATAATATTCGGGGGCGTGGACGACGAGGGCCCCCACCTCTACGTGATGGACTCGCTGGGCTCCATAATTGAGGATGACTACGCCGCCATAGGTACCGGAGGCCCGATAGCTATAGGGATTCTGGAGAGCGGCTACCGCAAGGACATGAGCGTCGAGGAGGCTAAGGAACTCGCTATCAACGCTGTCAAGGCAGCAATACTCCGAGACGCCACCTCGGGCGACGGCGTGGACGTTGTAGTCATAACGCCTCAGAAGTCCTGGAGTGAGAGTATTACGGTAAGGTGAATGGCGCCGCATGAGCGGAGCTGAGGTAAGGCCCGGCTTTAGCGCTAGGAAGGCTTTCAAGCTCCAACGCATGCTTGCCGAACGCGTGGTTTGGGAAGGTAGGCTCAGTAACGTTAGGTACGTGTGCGGTCTCGACTTAGCGTATGTTGGTGATTTAGGGATAGCGGTTGCTACGCTACACAACTACCCTGA
>JAMOVB010000145.1 GCA_027061705.1 Desulfurococcales archaeon | reverse complement strand
GGAACTATTAGGGGGAAGTATATTGTTGGCGCATGAATGCCCCTATCAAGTAGCGCCTTAGCAACGTCCTCAGCACTCACCCCTGTCTCCTTAAGCAACTTCTCAAAGCTAATTACCACCTCATGCTTTCTCCACCTGCCCTCACCATACACTAAACTAACGCCAGGTAACCTCGTCAGTTTCCTCATCAGGTAGTTCGTGTTTAGAACGGCAACCTCCGCAACTTCCTTAACGGCAGGGCCTAGCATAGCTAGGTATACTAATGACTTCAAGGCAGGCACTATATTACCGTAGAACCACGTTATCCTCCCAATACTGCGCTTAATTTCATAATCAAGGTAGTACCTGCCGTCCTCGCTCCTCCTTATTAGTGGCTTAGGCAGGTAGTCACTTAAGAAGCTCTTCACACATATCACACCACCTCCGGGTCCCCCACCACCATGTGGAGCGGCGAAGGTCTTGTGGAGGTTTAGATGCACTATATCGAAGCCCATGTCCCCAGGCCTGGCTATCCCTAGCATGCCGTTGAGGTTAGCGCCGTCATAGTAGAGTAGGCCGCCCTTAGAGTGTATTAGGTTGGCGATGTCCTCTATACGTTCTTCAAACAATCCCAACGTGCTCGGATTAGTAAGCATTATGCCGGCGGTCCTATCACTGACCGCGGCCTTAAGGGCATCGAAGTCTGTGTTACCGCGCTCGTCGGCAGGTATGCTGACGACCTTGAAGCCGCCCATAACAGCGCTAGCCGGGTTAGTCCCATGCGCGCTCTCCGGAACCACCATCTCATCCTTGAATCCCTTACCTGAATCCTCCAGATACTTACGTATGATCAGAACTCCCGCAAGCTCGCCGGCAGCGCCTGCCGGAGGATGTATTGTGCAGACATCCATCCCCGTCAGCTCAGCCAGCCACTCCTGAAGAGTATATATCGCCTCAAGAATTCCCTGCACATCACCCTCATCTAGGTAGGGATGGGCGTACACTACTCTATCATCGCGTGCTAGCTCCTCGCAGACCTTGGGATTGTACTTCATAGTACAGGAACCCAGAGGAACGGGGCCGGAATCAACCCCGTACGACATCTGCGTGAGCCTCAGGTAGTGGCGGACGACCTCAGGCTCGCTCAGGTTAGGTATTTCAAGCCCTTCAGTCCTTGCTAGACTACCTAGCTCCCCGAGAACCCTCTCACCTTCTTGAACAAAGTAATCATCGGAATCCACCTCAAACGTCTTCCTATTGCCTTCAGACCCGAGCTCAAATATGAGGGGCTCTGCCCACTTAGCCTGCCTGAAGCCTCCACTCAACCTACTCTCACCTCCTCGACAGACTCGAGCAGGGCCTCCACAAACGCGTCTATATCGTTTCGGGCGTGAACCTCACTCACACACACTAAAGTACAGTCCTTGAAATCCTCCATACCGAACTTACTTAGCGGTGGGCCTGCGTAGAATCCCTTCCCCCTAACCCTACTTAATACGGCGTCGGCAGGTACTCCATTAAGTGACAGCGTTACTTCACCAAAGTAGTGTGAGTCCTTAAAAGCCGGTTTAACCTCGCCGCCGGACCTTCTAACTAATTCCCTAATCAGGTAGGAGGTTCTGCCCAATATAGCTAGGGATAGCCTCCTTAACCCTTCGGAGCCTAGAAGAGCTGTGTAGACTGCCGCGGCGACCGCCTCAAGCCCGGAATTCGTGGTTATGTTTGATGTTGCCCGCTCCCTCCTTATGTGCTGCTCCCTAGTCTGAAGTATCATCATGAAGCCCCGCTCGCTACCGTCAACCGTCGTTGTCATACCTATCAGTCGACCGGGCAACTGCCTAATGAGCTCCTTTCTTCCCTGCACGCCTAGAATACCTGCTGAGGGGCCTCCGTAGTTAAGCCCTATCCCGAGAGGCTGCGCATCCCCCACAACTATATCAGCCCCTAAGGCACCGGGAGGCTCAAGAGCGCCTAGGGATATTGGGTTTGCGTTCACTATAGCCAGCGCTCCTGCGGAGTGCGCGACCTCTATAATTTCCCTAAGCCCTTTCTCAATAACCCCAAAGAAATTAGGGCTCTCGACATACACTGCCGCCGTATTCCTGTCAACCTTACTTTTGAGGTCCTCCACATCAACACACCCATTGCTGCTGAAGCCGACCTCAGCAACCTCAGCTCCAACACCCTGTAACCATGTGGAGATAACCTCCCTAACCTCGGGGTGGGAGTTCAGGGCAATGACAACCTTCTTCCTACCCCTCCTTACCCTCAACGCCATTCTAACGGCTTCGGCAGCGGCAGTACTGCCATTATACATTGAGGCATTCACGACATCAACGCCGTATAACTCGGCCATAAGGCTCTGATACTCGAAGAAAGCTTGAAGTAAGCCCTGATTAATTTCAGGTTGGTAGGGTGTGTAGGCACTGTAGAATTCCGATCTAGATACTATTTCCTTAACCGCTGAAGGCACGTAATGAGGACACACACCGCCTCCGAGGAAAACCCTGTTAAGCTCCCCAACACCTTTGAAGAGGTTCTTACTCATGAGCTTGTTAAACAACTTAACAACCTCAAACTCAGTTAGGGGTCTCCCGAAACCAACCTTAACGTTCTTTTTGACCCTCAAGTTCTCTGGAATGTCATTGAAGAGTTCGTCAACTTTCTTAATGCCGAGCTCATCGAGCATTTTCCTACGCAGCACATCCGCTGAGTTTGGGATCCAATGATGGGGCATATTACCCCCACACATCTGTGGCTCGTACGATTAAAAGTATACGCGCTTTCATCGATATCGACAGAAACATGTTATGGTACCGCCTTAACGATAATTATCGATGAGTCTTAAGTTAAGTTAAAGATTAATCACCTCGCCCAGAGACTAGTATTAGGTGGCGCAAGCGTGCGTGAGACCCCGTTACTAAGCACGTTGCGTGAGTTAGGAGCTAATATTGGAGAGTTTGCCGGCTGGTTAACCGCCATGGACTACGGCAACCCTCTCGACGAGCACATGGCCGCCAGAACCTCCGTAGCCGTGTTTGACGTCTCGCACATGGGTAGGTACGTAATAAGAGGTGAGAACCTCTTCGAATTCTTCCAGAGACTACTTGCTAAGGATCTTAAGAAGTTCCGTGAAGGCAGGATGAGCGGGCCTGCACTAATGCTTAACGAGCGTGGAGGCATAAAGGATGACGTCATGCTCTACTACATAAGTGATGATGAGTGGATGGCCGTCGTTAACGCCCCTAACATAGAGAGCGATAGGGAGTGGATGTTAAGGTGGGCTAGGGAGTGGGGATACAGAATAAGTGTAGAGGATGTAACGCTTAAAACTGCTTTAATAGCGGTTCAAGGGCCTGAAGCCCCTAAGGTGCTGAGGGGGTTAGGGATTGAGGGCTTTGAGGACTTAAAGATTCTGGAGTTCATAAGGACTCCGAAAGTACTTGACGGAAAAGCCATACTGGTCAGTCGCTCGGGCTGGACCGGTGAGGAGGTGAGGACACACGGCTTTGAGATTATGGCTGACGCCAGCCTGGCTTCCAAAATATTCAGAAAGTGTGTTGAGCTCGGCGCTAAGCCCGCAGGCCTAATAGCTAGGGATAGCCTAAGGCTTGAGATGGGGTACGTGCTGATAGGGGAGGATATCTCGGAGGACACCAACCCCATAGAGGCTAGGTATTGGATGGGTCTGAGCTTAAAGAAAGATGACTTCATAGGCAGGGATGCCGTATTAAGGGCCTACCGCGAAGGCGTTAGGAGATTCAGGTACGGCTTAAGACTTAAGAAGGGCGAGAGGAGGATCCCCAGACACGGAACTAAGGTGCTCGTCGATGGTGTTGAGGTCGGCGAAGTTACTAGCGGTGCCTACTCACCCTACCTCCGCAGGTCGATCGGTATGGCTTACATCAAGCCGGAGTACGCCTACGTAGGCTTCAAAGCATCTGTCGAGATCCGTGGCAGGGTGCTTGAAGCTAAAATACTGGACTTCCCACTAATATAATTCGGTGACTTGCGTGAGCGAGGATAGCCTTGTGGTTAAAACGAAGTTAGGAGAATATGTTATCCCGAAGAACCTCCGGTACACTAAGACCGACGAATGGGTGAGGATCGAAGGCAACACTGTTACTTTCGGGATAACAGACTACGCTCAGAAGAAACTGAAGTACGTTGTGAATGTTGAGCTACCGGATGTTGGGTCGCAGGCTAAGAAGGGTGAGGCGCTAGTCACGCTTGAGTCCGTGAAGTCTGTCGCTGACGCGTACTCCCCTGTGGACGGTGAGGTTATAGAGGTTAACGAAGAGCTCTACGACTCCCCAGACTTGATTAATAAGGATCCATACGGTAGGGGATGGCTCGTCAAGATAAGGGCAGAGTCCGTGAATCCCGAGGACTTCCTAAGCCCAGAAGATTACGCAAACCTCATTAAGTCTAAAGAGAGCTAGACCTAACCTTCCCTTTTTACCCCCAACGATATTCTAACATTGGGAGCGCTAAGTTGCACTACCTCAGATACCCGCCTAAGATAAAGGTTCTTGAGGCAGCGGGGGCTATCGCCGACGGACGCGTCAAGAGGATTGATGAGAGAAATGCTGTGGTCACATCATCTGATGGCAGCAGAACGTATAGAGTCTACGTCGACATAGAAAGAATGGAGGCGTGCAGCACAGACAACGGAACCGTGTACAGAGGCTACTTAGGGTACCCCATCATATCGGTCCTCATGCTTGACGGCGTCCTTCCCTATGATGAGGTTATAGGTAAGGCCCTCTCCGGAATACCTTGGAAAGTCCTTAACGAGAAGTACAGAAAGTACGCGCTGGTTGAGGAGGAGGTTAAGAGGATCGCCGCGCAACGTGGTGTTGATCCAGCTCAGCTGGAGGAGTTTAAGAATAGGGTCTATAAGGAGATTAAGAGATTAAGGTTCAGAAGAGTTGACGTATGTATGGAATGATGCGTAAGCTTAATACCTGACCTAGCAGAGTGTGTGATTGAGAGGTCATGGTGAAGAACCTAAGGATAGCCGGCGGGTATAAGGTGGTGATGGAGCTCTACTCTCCCTACAGGGTTAGGATATACGAGTATAACGACAGAATCAAGGAGAGCGGATACTACCTGAAACCACTGCACATAGTCCATAAGGTTGTCGGGGGGAGGAGGCTTAAGTACCTCTACTTCGGCAGGTACTGGTATAGGGTTGTGCGCAAGCGCGGGAAGGTTAGGTGGGTGTACGTAGGGCGTGACAAGCCCGATCCACACCTTCCCGACCCGCCGATAACGCCGTTCGAAGGCATCGGCATACTTGTGGAGGGTAATGACATACTCGTTGATGAGAGGACTTACGAAGTTCTTGTTAAGATATCAATAAGGGTTAAGGGCGAGAACCTCCTGCCTGAAGTTCTGAGTGAGTAGCGACTCAATTATTAGCCTGTAACCTCCAGTGTGGTTTGAGGAGTTTGCTGTGGTTAGGGAGCGGCCGTTCTACGCTAAGTACCCGTTCCTTGCCGACCTAAGGAAGTATACGGAGCACGTATTTGGAGCACCTCTAGGGATTAAGGACATCTTAAGCATTAAGGAGGTGCATGACGCCGGCGTCAGGAGGGTTGAGGCAAGCCTACGTAATCGCTGGTATTCACCTTCCTTCCGTGAGGATATAGAGGTCCTATCATTCTACGTGGCGTTACTTCTGGCCAGCGCAGCCGACCCGTGGGCGCTAAGGAAGTTAGCTGACTCGGAGTCTAAGCTAGCAGTCTCTATGGCGCTTAGCGATAAGGATAGGGTCACCTTAACGCTCGCAACTAAGCTTAAGGTGCCTCTCGAGTACGTCGGTAGTGATTCGAACCCATGCGGCCATAAGGTCGTCGTGGGTGTGGATACGCGTAGAGGTAAGGAGGTTATTGAGTGCTACCCCTTCCGCATTAAGATCCCGCTATACCT
>JAMOVB010000144.1 GCA_027061705.1 Desulfurococcales archaeon | reverse complement strand
GGCAGGATTATCGAGTGGTGGAGGCTTGAAGGCCATAGGCTGCAGCTGCCGGACGTGAGGGACTACCTGGCTGAGGACTACGACGCCGTCGTCATAGGTACGGGCTATGACGGGCTGATGAGGGTTGATGATGAGGTGCTGAGGGAGTTTAGGAGGAGGGGTGCTGAGGTCTACGTATGTAAGTCGAGGATAGCTGTTAGGAAGTATAACGAGTTAGTTGAGAGTGGCAGGAAGGTCCTCCTCCTAATCCACCTAACGTGTTGAGAATCACTTTTTAAACAACCTGAAGCGGCGCCCCCTCCTACCTAAACGCGTCCTCTTAGTCAGTAGCGTGTGCTGAATCGACAGTAACCTCTCAGAGTTCAGTAGCTTGGCAGTCACGTAAATCATTAGGGCTGAGAAGCATAGGGACCACCCAATAGACGCTGGGACAAGCCACTCCATACCGCTTAGAACCGCCTTAATCGCTAGGACGGGGCCGACGAAGGGTGAGAGAGCCACTAGCGCTGCGAGACCAGCAGTGCCTATGGAGTTGAGCGGCAGGAAGATCATCAGTATGTTAGGTATTACTATGAGCATGGAGAACTGGCCAACTATGGATGCCGATGTCCTAACGCTGGGTGCGAAGGACCCTACGAGAATGCCTAGCGAAGTTAGGGCGACTAGGGACGTGAATATCGAAAGCACCGCGGCGCCGAGGGCGTACGGACCTATCTGAGCCAGCAGGGTCGCCCCGAATGCGCTGGTGGAGCCAGTCGCCGACGATATGCCGCTCACCAGCAGGTGCGCGTATATCATCAAGCCCGCGCTAAACGAGGCCGTAGATATAAGCACAACTATTAATGTGCCGGCAAGCTTCGACGCCACGAGCTTAGTCCTCGGTATCGGGAGCGAGAGGAGTATCTCGAGGGTCTTCTCCTCATTCTCGGTTGCCATCGAGGTTGCGGCGAAGTTCAGTGCGGACATCATTATGACCATGGGGGCCATTATGAAGAATGACATGGCCGTCGCAAGCTCCGTAACAACCCTCGGGGAGGTCACCCTACCTCTGAATATGACGTGCGTTACTGGAACCACAGGACTTAACACGAACTTAGGGTTAACGCCGTACTTACTTAATATGGTTAGCCTAAGGTACGAGTTAAGCCAGTCAATAACCGAGTTAGCCACTGTGAGCGATATCGACGACGCGAGCGACGCCCCCGAAACCCTAGTGAACACCTCAACACGCGCTGGCACGCCGCGCGTGAAGTTCGCTGACGCCCCTTTAGGGATTATCATGGCTACCGAGTACCTCCCGCTGCTAACCTCCTTAACCACGTCGCTGACGCTACACCTGTTGAGCACCGTTAGGTACGCCGCCCTAGCTCTGAGGGCCTTGAGGAGCTCCCTACTTAAGGCTCCCCTATCAAGGTTGCATACCAGAACGCTCAAGCTCTTTAGTGTGTGGGTAACCTGCTTCGAAAGCCCTGAGAAGGATGCGGAGTAGACGAATCCTAGCGCCGTGAACATCACTATCGGCATAATAACGACTGAGATTAGGATCCTCCTATTGCGGAGTAGTGTTAGAACTTCCTTACGCGTAAGGTCTCTGAACACCTCCAACCACCTCAACGAATACCTGCTCCAGATTCTCGGCCCCGTACCTCCGCTTAAGCTCCTGCGGGGTGCCCTCAACAACTATCCTGCCATTACTCATTAACGCTACCCTATCGCAGGTGTGCTCAACCTCAAGCATGTTGTGTGAGGAGAGTATTACCGCGGCACCGGTTCTCCGGACGAAGGACCTGATCACCTCCCGCACATAGACGGCATGAATGACGTCCAAGCCCGAGCTCGGCTCATCCAGTATCGCTAGCTTAGGCCTCACCATGAGGGCTCTAGCCAGCTGAAGCCTTCGCTTCATCCCCTTACTGTATGTGCCCACGTACCTGCGTATGGCGTCGCCCAGCCCAGCAAGCCTAACGCCCTCCTCCACAGC
>JAMOVB010000143.1 GCA_027061705.1 Desulfurococcales archaeon | reverse complement strand
GGCGCCAGCCTCCTCCGGCAGGTACGAGATAAGCCTCCTAACAACGTCCTGCTCCTTAACGACGTCATGGCCGCACACCCTAACTAACCCGCTGGTAGGCCTAAGTATTGTTGCTAGTATCCTTAAGGTCGTCGTCTTTCCAGCCCCGTTAGGGCCCACGAGCCCGAAGACCTCGCCCGCACGGACTGTGAAGGACACGCCGTCAACAGCCTTAACCCTACCGAAGGTCTTCCTCAAGTCGCTAACCTCGACAACAACCTCCCCAACCAAGGCTACACTCACCCCGCACCCTACTACCTAACTCCCTTAACACGCACAGTTAATTACTACCCCATCTGGAGAAGGGTGTGAATCAAAAAAGAATTTCCCTTCAAACAGGCTGCGCGCCAGCGCCTCTGGAGAACCTCATAAGAACCTCTCAGCTGCCTTCCTAAGCCTGCCTGACGCGAATAGAGCCCCGACAACCACGTACAGCGCTGCCGTGCCTACGACGGCAATCACCACATTACCGAGGGTGTATTGAAGGGGCTTACCCCACACGAGTATGTCCCTAACGGCTTGGAAGGCGCAGGCCGGCGGGAATACTGAGGCGAACTCACGCAGCGGCGGCGGGAGCATGTTCTTAGGCGGCCACCATATGCCCGTAGTGAACGTCAGCATAAGCCCTATGGCGGTCGCAGCGCTGGCCACCCTAGTCGACCTACTGACGGGTGATAGGAGGAAGCCAAGCCCGTACGCGAACACACCTGCTAGGAATATCATCGCTATCGCTAAGTAGTTCGCAGGGTCGAGCGGGTTGAAGAGTATCCTCGCCCCAACACCAAGCCCTACCGCGATCGTCACAGCGATTATCAATACTGTCAAGAGCACCGTCTCAATAAGGTCCTCACCCAAGAACTCGTAAATCGATGCAGGACTCGCGAGCAGCCTCCTCAGAACGCCTTCGGTCTTCCTGAAGGCTAGGAAGCCTGCCCCGGACGTTAGCATTGTTGTCATTAGTGACATGCCTATAGCCCCTAGGGTCATCCACCCAAGCATGCCTGCCCTATCGGCTATGGACTTGGGCTTCACCACATGTATCTTAGGGTACGTGGGGAACGCTATGCCGTAGAACACGTACTTCAAGTACCTGCTGAAGTTCCCTCCAGCGCCGGCAGGCACGTAGGTCTCGAACAGCTTGACCGCCTCGCCAGCACGTTCGAGGCTAGCGTTAACGTTTAGGCTGGCGACGGCATTCATTATAGCCCCGTACCTCATGTACTCCTCAGCAGGCATTCCTCCCTTAATGACGATAAGTACCTTAACAGGGATCCACAGCGTGTAGAGGCGGCTGGCGTTTCTAGGGATTATCACCGCGGCGTCGAAGCCCCTGTAAATCAGAAGCCTCCTGGCCTTACGCAGGCATGCCTCCAGACTCAATGGGCAGGCATTCCTGAACACCCGCACGTAGTACTTGGCCTTCCCAGACACGTTAGCGGCGGCGAATGCGTTGATAAGTGCTTTCGTGAAGTTGGCTGGCCTCAGGTTGACGTAGCTCGAGTGGATGGTCGGCGGGCCTGCGTCGTTATCGAGTAATGCTATATGGACGGACATAGCGCCGCCGGCCGGTGGCATGAATACGTATGCGAAGAGCAGGACCCAAAGCACAGGCCACGCTATCGACCAGAACATTGCTGACTTATTCCTAAGCGTTGCCTTAGCGCCGTAGAGAGCCATCCTAAGTATCCTAGCCACCTCACTCACCCCCTATCTCCTCACCAGTTAAGGCCCTGAACACGTCTGAGAGCGTGGGCTTCCTAACCCCAGCCCACCTCACGTCTATGCCTACACTGCTAAGCCTCCGCAGCACCTCAGGCAGGATCGACTCCCCATCACCAGCCCTCACTATGACCTTACACCCGACGGCCATCGCCTCAATTCCGGCCGCCCTTAAAGCCTCCGCAGCCTTGAGGGCGTCAGAATCCGTCAGCAGCCCCACCTCAACAACGCTCTTAACGCCCACCACACTCCTCTTCAGCTCGTCGGGGCTGCCCTCAGCCACCAGCCTGCCGGAATTCACTATAGCGACGACGTCGCTGAGCTCCGCATCCTCGGTGATGTGTGTTGAGAGAAGCACTGTCCTCCCCTCCCTCGCCAGCGACTTAAGGAAGTTCACGAGCTTAACCCTAGCTGCCGGGTCTAAGCCCGACGTAGGCTCATCGAGCACCACGACCGGCGGGTCATGCATTAACGCCATAGCTAGGGACAGCCTTCTTCGGAGGCCGCCTGAAAGCTTCCCCGCAACCCTCCTAACGTACTCTCCCAGCCCTATCAGCTCCACAAGCTCCTTAGCCCTCCTCCTAGCCTCGCCGGGCGGGACGTCGTAGAGGGAGGCCGCCATCATTAGGTTCTCGTAAACCGTGAGCTCCCTCCACACGCCCTCCTCCTGTGGAACGAAGCCCAGCAGCTTCCTAGCCTCCCTAGAGCTCCAGAGATTCTCACCCATAATCAAGACCCTACCCTCAGTCGGCGGCAGGACCCCGGAAATCATGTTTAGCAGGGTGGTCTTCCCAGCGCCGTTCGGCCCGAGCAGCGACGTCATAGCGCCTCTACGCACCCTTAACGTTACACCCTTAACCGCCTCGGTCCCGTCCGGGTAGACCTTAACGAGGCCTACCGCCTCGATGCCGTATGCCTCGTCGGGCATCTTAACCCACCGGTTTTCGATTCATCGTCAATTGATTTAAGAAGGGTTGCTTCTCTGCCTCACAAAGTTGCTCCGGCGTTAGTGAACGTTTCACGGATTCTTGTTCAAGCGTTAATCGCAGGAATAAGGTTTATTTCTTCCCGCGTGAAATACTATCCTTGGCTTCACTAAGTAATGATGTGTGGAGCGTGGTTAATGTGAGGGTTAGGGTTAAAGTAGCTCCTGAGGACATGGGTGACTTGAGAGTGATTTACGTCCCCAGAAACATTGCTGAGAAGCTTGACCTGGCGCCGGGGCGTAGGGCCCACATAAGCTTGAACGGCCGGAAGACCACGGCCCTAGTAGCTATTAAGGACGGCGATGCTGATTACGTCGAGCTCCCGCAGTCCTTCTTCGAGAGGCTTGGGAGGCCGGGAACGCTGGAGCTGAAGCCCTACATAAGCCCGAACTCTGTCCAACTCATTAAGAAGAAGCTTAAGGGCGCCAAGCTGAACGACGGGGAGATACTGGAGATAGTTAGGGACATAGTTGACGGCATACTCACGGATGTCGAGATAGCGGCGTTCGTCTCAGCCCAGATAAGCAGGGGCATGGATATTGATGAGATGGTGTCCCTCACGAGAGCCATGGTTAAGACCGGGACCGTGCTGAGCTTCGACGAGCCCGTATTCGACATACACTCGATAGGCGGGGTCCCCGGGAACTCGAAGGTCTCGATAGTTGCGGTGCCGATAATAGCGAGTGCGGGGGTCTTCATACCTAAGACATCCTCCAGGGCAATAACGTCTCCGGCAGGGACTGCGGACACGATGGAGGTTTTCGCCCCCGTGGAGTTCACTATAGATGAGGTTAAGGAGCTGGCGAAGAAGGTGAATGGCTTCATAATATGGGGAGGCACGCTAAACTTGGCTCCGGCGGACGACATACTGATTAGGGTTGAGTACGCCCTCCGCGTCGACCCGCTCTCCCAGATGATAGCGTCGATACTCTCTAAGAAGCTCAGCATGGGCGTGCAGCACCTCCTAATAGACATACCGACCGGCAGGGAGGCTAAGGTAGAGACCATAGAGCAGGCTAGGAACCTGGCCTCAGTCTTCACCCAGGTCGGGCAGGGGTTGGGGCTCAGCATAAGGTGTGCTATAACGTACGGCGGCCAGCCAATAGGCTACGCCGTCGGCCCTGCCTTAGAGGCTAGGGAAGCGCTTGAAACACTACTTGGCGGCGGGCCGATGTCGGTTCGCGAGAAGGCTACCGCCATAGCGGGCCTCGTCCTGGAGAT
>JAMOVB010000142.1 GCA_027061705.1 Desulfurococcales archaeon | reverse complement strand
CGGAATAGTGCTCCCCAGTCACCGCGCTATCTCCAACCCTATTCACCCCGACAACGAATACCTGATTCTCAGCAGCCCTAGCCCTTAACATAGTCCTCCACTGCAGCGCCCTCGGAGCTCCCCACGAGGCAGGTATGAACACAACCTTAGCGCCTCGCATCGCCAGCAGCCTAAACAGCTCGGGGAACCTTAGATCGTAGCATATGGCTATGCCTACGCCGCAGAAGGGGGTTTTAAAGAAGCCAAGTTCGTTGCCTGCCGTGAATAGCTTGTCCTCACCGTAGAGTCGGAATAGATGCATCTTACGGTACGCCTTAACGCTACCGTCCGGCTCTATGAGGAACGCGGCGTCATAGAGCCTCCCGCCCTCGAGCAGTGGGGCCGATGAAACTATACGCACGTTAAACTCCTGCGCAACCTCACTCAACAGTCTGTTAGACCACCCCCTCCCCTCACCCTCCGCGTACTTCCTTATGGCCTCCTTATCGTAGCCCGTGGTCCAGAGCTCCGGCAGGACTATGAAGTCGGCGTCATGAGCTACAGACTTTATCATGTTAAGCCCTCTGGCGACATTCTTATCTACATCGCCGTCCAGAACACGCATTTGAATCAGGGCGACCCTCATGTTTTTGAACCGGCATAATTCTTTCGCCCTAGGATAAAAATTCTTTCGGAGCACCTGCCTAACTTAAGAATAAAAGACATCATGCGATGGAACCTCACTCTCGCAGGGCCTCATCACCGCGGCCGAAGGAAGATCAGTGTCGGTGGATTAGATCACCGGCTCCATTGATGATCCTAGTGTTTGGGATTAAATTAGTAATTCGCGCCAGCCCCGACCGGCTGAAGTTGGGTTTTCGTGGTCGGGGTTATTTAAAAAGTTGTGGATTGAGTGTTGAGCGCTACTTCTTCTTCTTACTAGGTACGAAGACGTATACAGTGGTGCCGCAGATGGGGCACTTGCCCTTGATCGCCTTCCTGCCGTTCTTGAGCGTTACCTCCTTAGGGTTCTTTATCTCGACCTTCTTCCTGCACTTGACGCAGAAGCCCTGCACCATAGCGTTTTCACCTCATTCTATAGTTACGCATTCGTGATATTAAAAACTATCTACCACAACACCTTTGAATAAATCATCAATCTTCTACTTTAACCCGGAGGTCAGATTAACTGATATATTGTTAAATACGTTTAAATACTCTTAAAAAGCTCTCCGAACCCATGTAGTTTGGTGATCGCGGTGAGCTATAAGGTTGCTGACCCCTCCCTAGCTAGGGAAGGGTGGCTTAAGATCGAATGGGCTGAGGCCCACATGCCTGTCCTAATGCGCATTAGGGAGGAGTTCAGCAGGAAGAAGCCGCTCTCCGGCATTAGGGTTTCGGCAGTGCTTCACGTAACTAAGGAGACTGCAGCACTTGTTAGGACGCTCCGTGACGGGGGTGCTGAGGTCTGGCTTGCGGGAAGCAACCCGCTCTCAACGCAGGACGATGTGGCGGCTGCGCTGGCTGAGGACGGGATACACGTGTATGCTTGGAGGGGACAGAGCCCCGAAGAGTACTATGAATGTATATCGCGCGTCGCTGCCGCATCGCCGAACGTAGTTCTAGATGATGGCGCTGATCTACACGCATACCTACACAGCAGAGCTGTTGATATCGGCAGCAGAGTGTGGGGAGGGACTGAGGAGACGACTACAGGTGTTATTAGGTTGAGGGCCCTCGAGCGTGAGGGAAAGCTACTCTACCCAGTCATAGCTGTTAACGACTCCCTAACTAAGTTCCTCTTCGATAATAGGTACGGCACCGGCCAGTCAACGATAGACGGCATACTCCGAGCCACTAACGTGTTAATAGCCGGGAAGGTCTTCGTTGTCGCCGGCTATGGCTGGGTGGGGCGCGGCATAGCAATGCGTGCTAGGGGGATGGGGGCAAGAGTGATTGTAACTGAGGTTAATCCTGTTAGGGCGCTTGAGGCTCTAATGGATGGCTTTGAGGTTAAGCCGATGGCTGAGGCGGCTAAGATCGGCGATATATTCGTCACAGCGACTGGCGACAAGGACGTTATACGTGGCGAGCACCTTAGGGTTATGAAGGACGGGGCCATACTCGCTAATGCGGGCCACTTTAACGTAGAGATAAACGTCAAGGATCTTGAGGAGCTAGCAGTTCGTAAGAGGGTTATAAGGAGGAATGTTACGGAATACACCCTAAGCGACGGGAGAAGGCTCTACCTGCTTGCGGAGGGGAGGCTAGTAAACCTAGTTGCAGCGGAGGGCCACCCCAGCGAGGTCATGGATATGAGCTTCGCTAACCAGGCCTACGCCGTTAAGTACATAGTGGAGCATAGGGGTGAGCTGAGGTGTAAGGTGTACACCCTGCCGAGGGAGATTGACCATGCTATAGCGTCACATAAGCTGAGATCCATGGGTGTTAGAATAGATGAGCTCACGGAGGAGCAGAAACGCTACCTGAGCAGTTGGGAGTTAGGGACTTGAGGACCTGTATAGGATTGCGTGAAACTATACTCTAACTTTCGTCGGCAGCTACGCACTTACTTACACATTCTGTCACGCATGCTGAGTATTCATCCCCCTTCTTAGATGAGCAAAAATCCGAACACCTCTCCTCACACTTCAGTAACTTTGATTTCACAGCCACTTCAGCACACACCGTAATTTCTTCGGAAGGGCGCTCTTATAGGCTTTAATGCCCGTATCAGAAGTATTTAAGCTCAAAGTAACAAGAGCAAGTGGTGCGTGCGTTGGCCGAGGAAAGAAGGGGTGAGGGCGGGATTGATTTAAACTCACTGAAAATAGGTGACGTGAAGCACGTGTGGCTAGAGTACGATAGGCAGAATGACATACTCTACATTAACTTCGGCTACGATGTGGAGGACGCTGACGAGTCATTCATGACTGAGAACGACATCGCCGTTAGGATAAAGAACGGCCGTGTGGTCTCGCTAATGATTTTCGACTTCACTAGGAAGGTCGGGCTTGAGTGAGGCGGTACTGCTTGCTGGGCGAGATCGCGGACCGCCTCCTCACCAGGTCCTCCAAGGCATCTCTAGTTAAGCACCTCTGCAACATATCCTCATACCACCGCATACAAGGGAGTAGAGGCCTTATCGAGGCTGCGGAGTACATTAGGGACGAGTTGGAGGATCTGGGGTGCGATGTCGAGTTCCTTAAGTTTAGCTACTCAACACCCCCTAGGTGGGCGTTAAGGCTTGCTGGGTGGGACGTGAGCGCTGCCGAGCTCTGGGTGACTAGCCCGTGGAGGAAGCGCATACATTCCTTCCCGGAAATACCCACATCCGTCGTAGCCCATAGCCCCGGAGGGGAGTTTGAGGGCGAGCTTAAGGTTGTCAGCGGGGATGAGGAGAAGTGGGGAGACCTGGCGGACTCCGTAGTGCTTGCCTGCTGGCGGGGGACGGACCGCTACTTAAGCCTGTGCAGGCGCGGCGTTAAGGCAGTGCTTTTCTACAGGCCCGGCGCCCCTAAGGATGCCGTGCCGTACCTGGGCCTATTCCTAAGCCCTGAGGACTTAGGCGTCGCTAAGGCCCCCGCGTTCTCCGTAAGTTTAAGCACGGCTGTCAAGCTTAGGGCGGCATTAAGGAAGTATGGCAGGGTTGTGTTGAGGGGCTTCGTGAATTCTAACTTTACCTCCCCGCCGCCATGTGTTGTCGTTTCCGCATCCTTCGGTAGGGGCGATCGTGAAGCGCACCTTACGGCACATTACTGCCACGCCGCCGGCTTGATTAACGACAACGCGTCCGGTGCCGCGGCATTAATGGCTATGGCCGAATCCCTAGCTAGGAATGACGGCGGCCTAGTTCGTGGCGGGGTGCTAAGGCTTCTGTGGGTTCCTGAGTATTGGGGTTCGCTGAGCTATCTTCAGGCGCTTGAGGGTGCCGGCGGCCTAGGCTGCATCGCATGCTCCATAAATCTCGACATGATCGGGGAGGCTCAGCAAATCACTGGCTCCACACTCTTAATGGTCAGGCCGCCTATCCACATGCTAGACGCTGTTGAGCCTCTAGCGCTTAAAGCGCTTGACTCAACATTAGGTATTCTCGGCAAGCCTCTAGGGCCTACAGGGGAGCACAGGCCCTTGAGTTTCAGCGTAAGTAACTTCGGCTCGGGAAGCGATCACGAGCCCTACGTTGCCTACGGCATCCCCTCAGTATCGCTGATTAACTGGCCCGACAGGTACTACCACACAGACCTTGACGATGTGAGTAAGTTCGACCCTAGCCTAGCATTAAGTGTTGCGGCCGCCGCCACGGAGGCGCTGGTGAGGCGCCTGCAGGGCGGGGTTAGCGAGGTTCTCGTTAAGAACTACGTGCGCCTCGCTAGAGGGCTTGATGTGCTGAGGGTCTCCGGTGATGAGCACCTAGCTGAGCTTAGAGACCTTCTATATATGGAGGGGCTTAAGGCGTTCGCCGAGGGCCCCAAGCCATCTAAGGTTTTGGGGGGCGTGCCGGGGCTTAGGAGGCTGCTGAAATCCGTTGAGGGTTCAGAGGCCTACGTGCTCAGGAGGCTCGGAAGGAGGAATTGGTTCCGGAGTGCCTTGACCCTCACGCTAGCCCTGCTTAGGGGTGGGGCGGGCTGCGTTGGCTGCCGCCTAGCCCTTCAAGCCGAGCTTGGCGTGAGGATTAGGGAGAGCGAGTATAATACCATACTCTCGGCGTTAGAGAGATTAGGGGCGATAGCCTTCTAGGTCGGTGGTTGATTTGCTGCTTGTCTTTAAGGGTACGGGCAAGGGTAAGACGACCGCCGCCTTCGGCACCGTGTTTAGGGCGTTAGGCCGTGGCTGGCCCGTGCTCGTGGCGCAGTTCCTTAAGTCTGGAGATAGTGGTGAGGTTAAATTCCTTCGAAGCCTGCTCGACAAGCTCCCCCGACTTGCCTGCAGGGTTAAGGTAGTCGTGATGGGTACTAAGGAGTTCGTCACTCCAGGCGACGTGGCAAGCGATGCGGCGCTAATTAACACGGCATACGCGTATGGCTTCCTGAAGTTCCTATGGCCTCAGCTTAGGGAGTCGTTTAAGCCTAAGCTAACGCTTCTTGACGAGCTCGGCATAGCGGTGCATATGGGTTTAGTGGATGAGTGGAGCGTTCTTGAGTGCCTTGAGCCCTACCGCGGTAATGTCGAGGAGCACGTGATAGTTACTGGGAGGCGCGTGCCTAGAACGATAATCGATGCTGCCGACCTAGTCAGCGATGTTAGGGAGGTCAAGCATTACTTTAGGAAGGGATTCACCTCGCTTGAGGGTCTCGACCTTTAAAGACGCTTGAGGACGCCCCTACGGGTTTTCGCGGCCTCCACATCACTGCTCAGCTGTCCCAGCCCGTCACCGCATCGGGGCTCTCTAATGTCATGTTGCTTGGGAAGCTAAATCTTACTCGCTACCGCGGCGCTGGAGACTATGAGAACTTGAGGACCTGCTTAGGCGCTTCGGCGAAGAAACCCTGCTTGAGCTTAGTGAATTCCTAACGCCGCTAGTAGGTTGTGTGTCAGTATTACCTGGGCGAACACTAGGGACACTACACTCATTAGCTTTATTAGGATGTTGAGGGACGGGCCTGAGGCGTCTTTGAGCGGGTCGCCAACGGTGTCGCCGATTACCGTTGCTTTATGCGTCTCGCTACCCTTACCTCCTAGGTTGCCCTCCTCCACGTACTTCTTCGCGTTATCCCACGTGTTACCCACGTTCCCCTGGAAGAGGCCTAGGAGGAGGCCTGAGAGCGTCGCGGCTATTAAGGCGCCTCCAAGGCTGTATGGGCCTAGCAGGAAGCCTATGGCTAGGGGCGATACGATCGCCAGCACGCCAGGCTGCACGAGCCTCTTGATGGCGTAGGAGGTCACTATGGCTACGGCCCTGCCGTAGTCCGGCTTCTCCTTGAACTCCATTATACCCGGCTTCTCCCTGAACTGCCTCCTAATCTCCTCAATAAGTACGAAGGCAGCATCACACACCGCCAGTATGACTAGGGTTGTGAATGCGGCGGGTAACGCCATGCCTATGAGG
>JAMOVB010000141.1 GCA_027061705.1 Desulfurococcales archaeon | reverse complement strand
AGGAAGTAGGGGAGGTACCGGGTTACGGTGGAAAAGCCCTTTTTCTGCTTAAGCTCCGCACCCATACCTCAACCCCCGCTCTACGTCAGCCAGCTGAGCCGGAGTCAGGTGGAGGTAGTGGGGCTCCGGTCTCCTTGAAGAGGTTCAGCAGCTGCGGGTAGAGCTCGTTAAGCACCTTCTGAATCGGCTGGTTGTTCAGCACGATGTCCCTGAAGGCCGTTATGTAGATGCTCTTGAAGTCACCGCTCTTGCTGCCGAGGCTGGGTATCATAGCTACGACAGCGTTAGGCGCGCTTATCTGGTCAGTAACGCCCTTAATCAGGACCTTAAGAGGCCCTGAAGGCATCGCTGTCGACGCCTCCTTGACGGTCGGGAAGAAGCCCGTCTTCTTCAGCACCTCAACCTGGACGCTCGGGTTCGTCAGGTACTCGATAAGCCTCCAAGCGGCCTGCGGGTTCGGCGCGCCCTTAGGTATGGCTAGGCCAGCGACAACCAGTATGAAGCCCCTGCCCTTCGGACCCTGAGGCACGGGCACCACGACGAACTGGTTCGGCTCCTTCTCAATAGCGTCCTTAATCCTGGCGGTGTGGTCCCAAGCTATCCACACCTGGCCGCTGAGGAGCGGGTCAGCCATGGCGTCCCAGGTGGTGCTGGCTGGGTTGACGTACTTCCACAGCTCCTTAAGGTACTTCCACATCTGAACCGCGGCGGTGCTGTTGAAGTTCTTAACCTGGGCGCCGGTGAACGCCGGGTATAGATACCCGTGCAGGAACCTCACGAACAGGCCGTGAGGCCCTGCCGGGAAGCCCAGCAGCTTCTTCCCAGTCTTCTCATAGAGGTTCTTAGCCCAGGCTAGGAGGGCCTGGTACGTCCACTTGCTGTCACCGCTTATTATGTCCTGCTCGGTAAGTCCCGGAGGCAGGTACTTGAAGGCCTTCTTGTTGATGACCATGACGTAGGTGGCGGTCATCCAAGGTATGTACGCTAGGATTCCATGCAGGTGTGCGTAGTTAAGCAGCACCTTCGGGAACGTCCTGCCCGTTAGCGTCTTGAAGTAGCTGCTTAGGTCCATTAGGTAGCCCTTAGACGCCATAAGGTCTAGATCGCCGTGCAGGTCGCCTATCAGGCTTATGGAGACCTTACCCGACTTCTCAGCCGCTGTGATCCTGGTTATCATCTCCGAGTATGAGAGGCCTACGAACGTCACGCTAATCCCTGTCTTCTGCTTAAACTGCGTCAGAAGCGTCCCCTTAACGAAGGCCTGCTCCTCAGGCGGGACTAGCTGTGTCGACGCCCATATGATGCTAGCCCCGGCAAGCGACTTGCTAGTCGTTGTTGTTGCGGCCGACACCGTAGCCGTGGAGGTCACGGTCTTAACGGCGCTGACGGTCTTCGTGACGGTCTTGACGACCGTGTGGGTAACTGTTAATGGCTTCGCGTGCGAGCTGCCGTAGTAGTACCCTACGACGCCGGCTATTATGACACATATTATCGCTATTATAATCCCAGCTGCCGCCGCACCACTAATGGCCTTACGAAACCTACGTGATAAGCTCGCCATAGCTTTTACCTCTTGGGTACCACTCTGAGGTGTTGGTATAAATATCTTTATATCCACCTGAGATGTAAAGCAATATTTTAACACAAACAACTCCTTTAACACCACCAAGTTAATCTGAAAACAAATTAAGAATCTTTTGTATTTACTTTCCAGGATTTCATAGATCTGAAGTTTCTACTAAATCAGCTAACTCATATTCGATGAACCGGGTTATCAATCATAACATTAGGTAAATATTTTGAGTGATATTTACTGCCAGATCTGCATATTTCAAGTAAAAATATTATATTGGAGTTCCAATGAAGACTTACTTAATCTACGCGCGCGTAACTTTGGGTTGCGCGTAATTATTTATGATGTTGCACCTGTATTAATCACTTAGAGTAGTATTGTTGTGAATCAAGCCTCAAGTTTTTCACTTGTTCACGGGCTGACTCTGCTAATATGTTTAGACCGCCTATTCTTCTGGATCTTGTGAGGGTACATGTGCCCGTATGTTAATCTATTCTACTATCATGTTTCTTCAATGCATTCTGGAGGAACCTCCTTAACAACCCAAACGTTTTTCGACGCCCTATATACCGCATATCCTCTTTTTCTGAGGCACTCGGCATCCACCCTGAGCACCGTGACCTGCGGCCCGTGCCTTCTGCCGGTCTCATACGCGGTTTGCGGGTCGTTGGTTAGGTGTACCCAGAGCCTGCGGCCGGGTTTCAAGCCCTCACGCCGGATACTGCTCCATGCCTGGAGCGTGGTTCCGTGGTAGAGTGTTCTTATGCTGCGGTCTTCCTCGTAACCTGGATTAACGCTTATGCTGTGCCCGTACCTAGCCCGTATTAGGTCGCCCCTCACCTCAAACCTCCCTTTAGGGTCTAGGGACGCCACCGCCCGTATGTGGTCTTCGGTCACCCACTGGTATAGGTGCTTGTTCCTCCACACGTTCCTTATGCCGTGAAGCAGGGCTCTGATGGGGACCCAGCCCTCCGGGTCTGGCTTAAGGCCTGCCTCGCCTGGTATGTGTCTTAGGAGGGCGCTCATGAGCTTGCTTAGCGCTAGCCTCTGCCTCCCATCCATAAGCTTCTCGACCCTGCCCGGGCATTGGGCCGGGTTCTCAACGTACGTCACGCCATCGCCTGACAGGCATTTGAAGACGTCCTTAAGCCGCTCCCGCCCTCCCAACGCCATTACCGTTAAGTTAGGGTTTAGGCGGGGGAAAAGAATTCCTTGGCTTGCGGGATATGGGGAAAACACGCTTCCTTGAGGTATTGTATGCGGCTCTCCGCTGGGGTCCCCTAGCCTAGCTTGACGGACGCGACGACCTTGAGCGTGGGTATTGCTGCTGCCTTGATCTCAGCCCTTGATATGGCGTATACGTAGTTCCCTATGTACGCTGCTCTAACGACGCCTGCCTCGCGGATCCTGCCCAGCAGCTTCATGGTTCCGTTGCCGACCTTTATTACGTAGAGGTAGCTTCCCGCCGAGTACTTGCCTGAGCTGAGGTTGTAGATCGTGACCGGTATTGCTAGGTAGCCCTGCGCCGGGTTTAGGAGGAATGCCTTGTAGTTCCACGCCACGTTCGTGTAGGCCCACGTAGCCTTAATGACTACGCGTGCCGCCACCCTAATGTCCCTCGGGTTGCTGACGTCGTACATAGACACCTTAATGCCGACGATCCTGCCTCCCTCAGTCATGTACCCAACCCCTATCAGGTAGTGGCTGCCGTAGGGGTGGAGGTACCTTGAGAATCCAGGTACTTTAACGTAGCCTACGACCTCAGGTTTCCTCGGGTTCGTTAGGTTTATGGCGAACAGCGGGTCGACGCTCCTGTAGGTCACTAGGAATAGGTAGTTGCCGACGAACCTGGCGCTGAACACCCTCTCGCCTTTGGCCAGGCCTGTTAGTGAGCTGACCTTCTTGAGCGTGGTGGCGTTCAGCACGTATACCGAGTTGACTGACCCCATGACCGGCACTACCATGGGTATGCCGCCCCAGCCAGTACCTGTTATTCTGAGGTCTACGTACTGGGTTGAGGTCGTGGCGACTATGAAGTACCCTCTCTCCTCACGCATGGCGAACTGGTCCAGGATCCTGCCGGGAACCGTTGCCTTAGCCTTGAGTGATGCTTCCATGCCCTTGAGGCTGAGTCTGTAGATCAGCGTCGCCGTTAGGGGCTTGGCTAACACCGTCTTGAACATTCCCGAGTACATCCTGCCCAGAACCTTCGCTAGATCCTCCCTACTTAGGCCCCTCAGGTACTTGGACACGGCCTCCACGGCCTTACCCACCCTGTAGGGTATGGGGGCGCTTGAGTTGCTCAGCACGCTCTCGAGCTGGGATGCCAGGTTCTTCGGGAGGGCTGGGATGACGGCGTTCCTAAGCACCGTTAGCGTTAGGTTCATGAACAGCCACTCGCTGGATATCAGGTAGATCGAGTCCTTACTTACGTAGACACGCTGGGGTCTGGGCATTAGGTAGGAGGAGGCGTTGACACCGCCCTTAACGATGTTCACGCACGCCACCGTTACGAAGCTGTTTAGCCAGGGCTGCAGAGGCAAGGTCCTCACGACCCTAACCCTGCTTGACGGCAGTACCTTGCCGTCGATCGCCGGCGGGCGCAGTAGCTTGGAGCCGTTCACGAGTATAGTTAACGCCGGCTGGACCGTCATGAGGTAGAGGGTGTTGCCTATCATCCTTGAGGTTAGGTAGGACCCGCTCACGTAGTGGGACCACATGAGCTTCGGCGAAGACCTGTTGCTTATGTTGTAGGCCAGCACGCCGGTCCTCCACGACATCAGCGGCATTACCACGATCGGTGGGGGCATGACGACCCCCGAACCTGCCGTGCTTAGGGGCCTTACGAGCGGTATGGCCCAGAAGGCGCTAGTCCTGTTTATGACTATGAGCTCATCACCCTTAACGTATATCCCGGCGACGTCGCCCTCAACGACGACCTTGCCGACAACCCTCATCTTGCTGGGCGGGTACGCCTCAACTATGTATACAGCCGTGCGTATTGATGAAGGCTTACGCGGGCTTGCCCCGACGAATTCGGGCCTGCCTACGACGTAGAGGTACTTGCCGTCGTTCTTCACTATGTCCGCCTCACCCACACCCGGAACCTGAACATTCGTTGTTGAGTGCGGGGGTGTTTGAGGGTTGGCGGAGTTCTTAACGCTCGTTACCTCGACCGTCGTAGTTGTTGCTGGGGCTACCGCCGGGGAAGCCTCCGCCCCCCTTACATTCATGAGGTTTACTAGGGGGGTTACGGGTAGGATGTATCCGTAGCCGCCAGCCCACGAACCTAGCTGGAAGTTCGAGTACTCCCTACTTAGGGTGTTGAGTAGGGATTCGTAGCTCTCCACGGTTGCGGCGCCGCCCCCAGTATTCTGCGTTGCTGCTGATGTTTGATGGGCTGGCGTTTGTTGGGTGGCTGGCGCCTCAGTAGTTGTTGACTCGGTAGCCGTGTTGCCGGGGGTGGCGGTCTGCGTGCTGGTTGTTGGTGTTGATGCTTGCGACTCGGTGGTGCCGGCGCTTGCCTGCGTCTGCGCGTGTGTGGCGCTGGCGGCGCTTCCGGCGGGCTGAGTTTGGGCGTTTGTTGTTGGGAGGTAGGTGGTAGTGGTTCCGGCACCTGCCCTGTTGTTGATGGTCTTCATAGTTACGTAGTAGGTTATCGAGGCGGACGCTCCTGCAACCACGATTAACGCTATCACGACCCAGGCAGCTACCTTAGCGGCCCTTAAGGTCTTGAGGGCTGTTTCCAAGTTCCGGCCTGCTTCAGCGTGCATCGCATGATCACCGCGGGTTTCTCGTAGGCGTTTTAGAAGTAGCTTGAGTATGGAACGCGTTCCGGGAGTGACTGCGCTCGCGCCGCGAGGGTTTCGAACACGCTGCCCTCCGGGCTGCTGCCCGGCCTCACCCTTAGAATGCGGGTACGCAGTCAGCGCCCTCCTCACGGCAGGCGCTCATAACCCTCCCGGCAACCTCCTCAACCCACCTCCTGCTCGATGCTAGCTTCAACACCCTCTCGTGGTTCAGGCCTAACTCCCTGAGCGCTTGCGTGAGCGGCCCGATCATCTGGGGCTTTAGCCTTAGGTGGTCGTAGATTAGCTGGGAGCCGGTCTCACGCGCCAGCTTAACGACCTCAGCTATCGATTCGGGGGCGTCGTTAACCTCAGGTATTATGGGGCCTAGGAAGACCCACGTGCTTATGCCTGCGGCGCTGAGCTCCCTTAACGCCGACGCCCTCTCAGTTGGTGGCGGGGCGCCGGGCTCTATGACCGCTGCCAGCGTATCGTCGAGCGTGGTTATGGTGAGGCCTACCTCAACACGCCCTCCCCACCCCCTGAGTATGTCTATGTCCCGCAGGACTAGCGGCGACTTCGTCTGTATATCCACTCTGAACCCGCTTCTGAGCAGTATCGTGAGGCTCCTGCGCGTCAGCTGCTCTGAGGCCTCCACCGGCTGGTAGGGGTCCGTGATCGTGGCTACGCCCACGACGCCGGGCTT
>JAMOVB010000140.1 GCA_027061705.1 Desulfurococcales archaeon | reverse complement strand
GGGAGAATTAGTTGATTGCCTCATCCTGGGCGGGAGGCTGGCCTACTGTGAAGGGAGAGCATCTACCCTACGTGATAGTCTTCGTAACCATGTCCGCCGACGGTAAGATAGCGTCCGTAGCTAAGGATTCTAGGCTGAGTTGCCCCTCCGATAAGAGAAGGCTTCACGAGCTTAGAGCATCATGTGACGCCGTAGTCGTTGGTGCCGCAACAGTCGCATCCGACAACCCCCTCCTCACGGTCCGGCTTGTTGAAGGAGTGAATCCCGTGAGGGTGGTGCTGGATGGGAGGCTCTCAATAAACCCCAGCTCGAGGGTTGTTACGGATCGCTCAGCAAAAACCGTGATAGCCGCGTGTTATGATGCGTGCGACGAAGGCAAGGTAACCGCCCTTAGGAGCGCTGGATGCGATGTCAGGCTGTTTAAATGCGTTGACGGGTACCTACCGCTTAAGGAGGTTCTGACGTACCTTAGGGATGCTTACAGAGTCAAGAAGGTTTTGGTGGAGGGGGGTGGTGAGACCATATGGAGGTTCTTTAAGGAGGGGCTAGTTAATGAGTTCAGGGTCACGATATCGCCTTTCATCATAGGCGGTAGGGCATCCGTAACCCCAGTGGGTGGGGAGGGCTTCCGAAAGCTGGGGGAGTGGGTTAGGCTAAGGCTAATTCACGTGATAGCCTGCGAGTGTGGTGATGAGGTACACCTAATATACAAGGTGGTAGGGCGGCGGTAGCTTGAAACGCTTCGGAAACGACTTGCTATGAACTCCGCTTAAGCACGCAGGGAATGCTGGGTGCGGAGAGGGCTTTCCTTTAAAATACCGCAGTCTAAATCCACACCGGGGTTACGTGTGTTGAGAGTCTGCTTAGCCGCATTAAGCCTCACGCTCCTAGTCATCACCCTAGCGGGCACGGCGGGCTTCGGCGCTCAAGCATCCGGCAATTATGGTGGGCTGAATAATGCATTCAACATAGTTGGGGATACCCTCAAGCTGAGATATGACTTCACTTTCAATATATCGATAAGCAGCTTAGGAGGCGCGCCGGTATCTCTGACTGTTGTTGAGCATTACCTCTACGTTATTATGAGGTTAAACTCAACTCACGTTAAGGTCATGGCTAGCCCTGTAGGTAATATATCTCTAAAATTAGAATCCGGATCGTGGGTCTCCCTAGCCTCGATGATTAAGTTACTAGGCTCAAACGTGTCAACGCTGCTGGCTAGATTCATAATACCGTCAATTAAGGAGACTGTGGTCCCGGTATCGAAGCTGCCTCAAGTCCTTAGGGCAGTCACAGGCGTTTCCCCAGTACGGCTTAAGGTAGTTCCAGTAGGCTGTACAAACGTGAGTATAGACGGCATAGTATTCAATGCTAGAAGGTACTCAGTAGGCGTAAGCGGCATAGCGTACTACGAATGCAAAACCGGAGTGCTACTCAAGTACGTTAACTCCTCATCAACGGTATTGAGAAAGGGCGGCGTGAGAGTAAGGATAGTGTTTGGGGTTACCTTAAGCGCCGCTAACCCAACCCTGATTAGGGCGACGGCGGTCGGCGTTACAGGGCAGAGAACTGCCAGTGAGAACACGCATGCCGGTTCAGCAGCCTCAGGAGGGCTTGGGGGAGGCACACTGTTAATTGCTTACGCCATACTCGCTATCAGCGCCGGTATTGCGGCGATGGCTGGGTACATGTTCCTTAGGGTTAGGAGGTCCGTTAAGGGCGGTGGTTAGCGTTACCAGAGATACTCACGCACGTCGCTACCCTCACGCATTACGTCCGAGAGTAGTTTGAAGAAGGAAGCTATGTTACCTATGATTATTACCATGAGGCCTATTATGGCGAGCATTAGCGCCCCCACGTTATTGAGCGTTGCTAGGTTAAGGCTTATGACGTACCCTCCGCTATCGGTCGTCACCCTTATTGAGAGGGCGGACGCGAGCATCAGCGCCCCAACGACCGTGAAGGCGAAGGACATAATAAAGAACTTCACTCCGTAGCTCAACGCCTTACCCCACCTCATCCCTCCCTCACCGTATCGTATCTCGATCGCGTAATGCATTAAAAACCGGGGGTCAGTAGCTTCAGTATTTATAGGGTGTTACTCCCGGCTAACGCTCCCCCACTGCAGAGCGCGAGGTTTTTGCCTGCTCCCCAACTATGGTTTGGTGCGTGTCTAGTGCGTTACGCGCGGAGGCTTAAGGAAGCTACCGACAGGCTGATTAGGGAGTACTTCCCGAACCTAAGCTATTCTGACTTCCCAGCGATAAGATCCGTTGCTGAAGGCATGCACCCCTTCGGCGTCTTAGTGGCTGTGATACTTTCCCAGAATACTTCCGACCGTAACTCTGGGGTGGCCTTAGAGAACCTTAGAAGGTCTCTATGTAGGGATCTGAAGCCCGAATGCTTCGCCGGGATCTCAGAGGATCGCCTAGCAGAGCTGATAAGGCCCTCCGGAATGCAGAGGCTTAAAGCAAGGACGATACTTAGGGCGCTTAGGGAGTTCGGTGGGGGTGACGCGTTAATGACCGAGGATCCGGAGGTGCTTAGGAGGAAGTTGCTTAGCGTGCCGGGTATCGGGCCTAAAACGGCCGACGTCTTCCTACTGTTTGTTAGGAGGTACCCGACCTTCCCTATGGACACGCACATACGTAGGTTTCTCTATAGATTCGGAGTTGGCGACAAGGGAGAGGGCTACGAGTCGTTGAGGGGGAAAGTGATGGCGGCCCTACCACGGGACCCTAGGTACTTAGCGGCAGCACACCTATCAATGATAGCCCACGGAAGAAGCGTGTGTAGGTCGCGTAGGCCGTACTGCAAGACCTGCGTTGTCCGGGATCTGTGCGCTAAGAGAGGCGTAGCGGGCGCTGGAACAATTTAATTACCCCCAACTATATTGGGTGACAGTACGAGGAGAGGTATTCAAAACCTATATATAGAGCTCATACTAACAATGATAGTTGTGGCATTCGGATCCATAATACTTGCAGCCTCACGAAACGCCATGCAGCCAGCGTTAAGTAATGTTAGGTTCGAGAACCTGAACCTAGCTGCCTACGTAATAAACGGGACCGACAACGTAGTGGTCGTTAACTGGGGAGATAAAGTGGAGAACGTTGAGCTCGTATGCATACTTAACGACGGGAACGTGACGGTCAGCAACGTTGAGGTTGAGGCGAACTCAACAGTCTCGGTTAACGTAACGTGTCAGGGGAAGCTAGTAGCTACTGCCGACGGCAACCCCATACCTACGTTCATAGTGAGTAGCGAGGATAGTAGCACCTAAGAACCTCCTCTCAGCATGTACACATACAGCGTGACCCTACTACCGCCCTCCAATATGACGACGGTGTGCACCGGTGATAACGCGTTGGCAGGCACGTCCGTAATTAGGAGGGCGTTAAGCACGCCTAACTCCGTTACGTACTCGATAGCGCTTGAAGCAACCCTCCTTTCAAGGCCGAGTACCGTGATGAGCCTCGCTGACCTAAGGAACTCGGAATTCCTGCGGAGGGTGTCCAGGCCTCCCTCAAGGCACCTGACCTCAGCACCCATGCCGGAGAAGGTGCTGGCTAGGACGTCGCACCAACCGCCAATAACCGCTACCCTATCTCCGCTACCTAATTTTATTGTGTCAAGCATGTAGTTCAGCACATCATACTTACTCAGCCCTACGCCCTCTGCCGTTGGTCACGCACCTACCTAATGACTTGCTGAGGCCCAATAAAGCAACGCGTTACGCGTGTTGCGGACGCGTAAGACGGAATAGCCTGCTTCACCCATATGTAATTGGTGGGAGCTTGGTCGTCATAAGGTGGCACGGACACGCGTGCTTCGAGATAGTTGATGAGAGCGGCTACACAATAGTTGTGGATCCTCATGACGGCGGTAGCATAGGGTTGAAGCCGCCTGCCGTGAGGGCGGACGCCATCCTCATAACGCACGAGCACTTCGACCACAACGCACATCAAGTCGTGGCTAAGGAAGGTAGTGAAGTGCACTCCATGCGTAAGGGCGAGTTCATGGTTGGCAAGCATAAGGTAGTCGGTATCGAGGCCTACCACGATGAGTTTAAGGGAAGGAGGCGCGGCAAGGTCGTGATGTACCTGATGGACGTCGATGGCGTGAAAATACTTCACGTTGGCGACCTAGGCCACGTCCTCAGTAGCGACACCGTCTCGAGGATCGGCAGTGTAGACATACTAATGCTTCCTGTCGGCGGGACATTCACTATTGGGCCTAAGGAGGCTGTTGAGGTTGCTGAGGCGCTGAAGCCGAGGGCGGTAGTGCCTATGCACTACTGGGTTAAGGGCGTTAACCTACCTTTAAGGCCCGTGGACGACTTCCTAAGCATAGCCCCCTACGAAGTCGTTAAGCTCGACTCCAACGAGTGGAGCGTTAGGGGAGACGACCTGCGGGGATGGCCCTCCACTAAGGTTGTTGTGTTTAGGGAGCCTAAGTAAGGACTACATGCCTAACCCTAAACCTACTCCTAACCCTCACATACTCCCTTTTGCCCGACACGTACCTAAGTAAGGCCTCCCTAATAACCTCAGACCTGCTCACACCCCTCGCCCTGGCGAGCTCGTCAATAGCCTCCAGCAGGCTCTCCTCAACCTTGAATGTCACGACCCTCATCCCAGAACACCGGATGAATTTGATGCTAGAGCGGAAAAAAGACCGTTACACCCCCTAACATCGGCTGGCATTATGTATTCCTATTGAAATCGGAATACATAAGGAAGGCAATTTTATATAGCAAGATACTAGTATTCCTCTTGAGGGGGTTAGACATACCGACAGTTCATATATCGCTGCCGTCGAAGACGTATGAAGAGCTGAAGATGCTAGCCTCCTCCATGGGCGTTCAGGTCACCGACGTTATCAAGATGTTTATCAGGGAGGGTCTCCACGGAGACATAAGGAATAGGTCCCCCGTAGTTGAGGCGATGCGTAACTACGAATCCGAAATCACGTTCCTTAAGGGTAAGGTCTACCTACTCGAGCAGTATGTGAGAGAGCTCCTGGATAGGCTTGAACGGATTGAGGAGCGTATAGACGAGCTTGAATCCCCCGACATACTACTTAGGGGAAGGAGGTACGGGGGAAGAATTAATAAGTCCTGAGTAACCTCTTCAGTAGGCCCTGCTGAAGCTCCCGCGTCACGGGAGGTTATGATGCAGGGAGGGTCACCCCTGGCTTCTACCTGCTAACGCTTGACCTAATAACCTCAATCAACTCCCTAGTGCTTGGATTCGCCAGAAGCCTCTCCCTAATCGGAGCTATTAACCTAATCAGGTAGTCTGCTAAAGCGTTCTTCAGGTCCAGAGGGTGTATCTTACCCTCAACATACATCCTCTCGAGCTCCTCATAAGTATGCACGGTTATGGGGCCCCCGAACTTACTCGGCCTATTTATCGTGAATTCCGCCTCACGACCTCTGAAGACTATATTCTTAATCATCTCGGTAATCGGATTACCCTCCACACTCCTGGGCGGGCAGTAGGCCTTCCTGAGCTTCGCTCTTATCTCATCGTCGCTGTCAACCACGAATATTGCTGAGCTGGGCTTCGACTTACTCATCTTAAGCTCGGCCTCATCAACCTTACCTACGTCCATCCTACCGGCGCCCTGCAGTGAAGGTATTAGAGGAGTGTGTATGGCTACAGCCTTCTTCCAACCCAGCTTCTCAGCAACATCCCTCTGAAGCATGTGGGCCTTCCTCTGATCCATCCCCCCTAAGGCTATATCTAAATCCATGTCGAATATGTCGGTAACCTGCATTAGAGGGTATATGAGTTTCGAAAAGTCTGACTCACCCTCCTCAAGCCTGCGCCCCATGATTGTCAGTGCACGCTTAACTCTGGCGAGCGACACCACCTTAGCAACCCTAAGCAGCTTCTCCCAATACTCAACCCTACTCACCAGGTCCTCAGCATAGATCAGCTTAAACCTCCCCTCAAGGCCGAGGCAGTTAAGCACCTCCACAACGTGCTCGGCAGCAGCCCTCAGCAACCTCATGTTCCCGCCCAACTTATCGTTAATCCACGCGTGCCAGGTGGCTGCCAGCAACCTCATATCCACGCCAGCATCAACCAAGTCCTTGAACTTAAGCGCCCACACGAGCCACCCGACGTGGAATAAGCCGCTTGGCTCGAA
>JAMOVB010000139.1 GCA_027061705.1 Desulfurococcales archaeon | reverse complement strand
GCGGTCACTGTCCCCGAAGTTCGGCGAGCTACTTAAGGAGGTTGAGAACGCATTAATGGCTGTGAGGAAGGTTTCAGAGGGTATGGAGATTGCCTAGGAGGAGGCTCGTAGGGTTCGACGCCTTCGAGAACGTCGATAACGCTGTCTCAAAACTCCTTAAGGTAGCCTCGCTAAGCCCGGGAGTTACGGAAGCTCCTATCGAGGACTCCGTAGGCCGCGTAGCTGCCGAGGATGTTAGGGCTACGAGGCACTACCCACCGCACGACCGCGCGGCGATGGATGGGGTGGCGGTGAGGGCTGAGGACGTCGTCAGCGCATCGCCGCACTCCCCGATCGAGTTAAGGATCGTTGAGACGGTTGAGGCCGGCGGAAGGCCGACGCGGGCCTTAGGATGCGGGGAGGCGGCCATAGTCTACACGGGCGCCCCGCTACCGGAGGGGGCCGACGCTGTAGTCCCTTTTGAGAACGTTATTATTAGAGATGATACCGCCCTAGTGCTTAAGCCCGTACCTAAGTACGGCAACGTCAGTAGGGCGGGGGAGGACTTCAGTGAGGGCGATATTCTCGTCAGGCGTGGTGAGGTCATCAGGCCGTGGCACGTGGCCGCCCTGGCGGAGTCATGCATAGGTAGGGTGAAGGTGTTCTCGCCAGTCAAGGTTGCCGTGGTTAATACGGGGAGTGAACTCACCGACTATAGGGCGTGCTCCGGAGGTGAAGCCATAGTTAACTCCTCCGGCCCGCTCATAAGCGCCTACGTTGCGGAGCTAGGGTGTAGCGTTGTCTACTCAACGATAGTTAAGGACGACGTTAAGGCCATTAGAGAGGCTGTTTTGAATGGTCTGCATAGGGCTGACGTTGTCGTGACCACCGGGGGATCCTCAGTAGGGGGTAAGGACCTTGTCCCAGAGGCGGTTTCAAGCATTGAGGGCGCTGAGCTAGTCTTCCATGGGGTTAACTTAAGGCCTGGAAGAACCGCAGGCGCGTTTGTCGTGAGGGGCAAGCCAGTACTAATGCTCTCCGGCCTCCCCGTAGCGTGCTTCGTGGGCCTTGAGAACTTCCTGAAGCCCCTCATACTGAAGGCTTACGGTGTGAAGCAACTGCCCAGACCGACCGTCAGGGCAGTCCTTACCCGGAGGGTCGCGAATGCCGTCGGCTTCAGATCATACTATAGGGTCGTTGTCTTCCGAGGGTCTGACGGCAGGCTCTACGCCGAACCCCTTAGGCTCACCGGCTCAGGCATAATATCGTCAATGATTCGCGGGAACGGGTTACTGGTGTTAAGTGAGGATATGGAGGGATTTGACGAGGGTGAGGAGGTTGAGGTGGAGCTCCTCTCCCCTCCATACGAATCGAAGCCCGAGTTTCTTAGGTGGTGAGGCGCTTCAATATCTCCTTAACCATCCTCGGGACATTTGAAACGGGGTCGCTTCTCGAGTCAACCACGTATACCTTAATCCCTAGGTCCTCGCCAGCCTCAACATCCCAGTGCGTGTCACCCACGAAGACGGTCTCGGAGGGCCTTACCCCGAACATGCTGATCGCTATCTTAAGCT
>JAMOVB010000138.1 GCA_027061705.1 Desulfurococcales archaeon | reverse complement strand
GCTGGCCAGCGCTCTTCCTAACCATCTCTACATCGCCTGCCCCGGCGTACTGGGATATGAGTGAGATCGCGGCTGAGGCGTACCCCAAGGCTAGGGAGTAGACGAACATTATCGGCGGCCAGCAGACTGTCGGGGCGCTGAACGCGACCTTACCGAGCCTTCCAAGCCAGATAGCGTCGACGAGGTTGTAGGACAGGTTGACGAGGTTCACTATTATTACGGGCCACGCCAGCCACGCTAGGGTCCGGTAGACGGGTCCTTTAAGTATGCGTTCCCTCAACGCGCCGAACTCCTTAAGCCCTCGCCTCCCGGCATCCCCAGCACTCGCTCCCAAAGCCGCTACCTAATCCACACCCTGCTGGAGGAGTTAAATATATTTCACAGAAATATATAATAGCTAAAACACGTAAAATAGACGGATCTACCTTCGCATCGAGGGGCTGAAGCCGGCTTGAGAGGAGGTAGGGGGAAGCTGCGTGAGAGGCAGTGCGGGTCGCTAAGGTTCCTAATACTCTCCCACGCCCTAACCCACGGAGGGAGGACCTACGGGTACGGGATACTTAAGGAGATAGTCGAGCTAAGCGACGGTGAGTGGAGGCCCTCCGTGGGGACGATATACAAGGTGATATCGGAGCTCGTCTCGGAAGGCCTGCTTAGGGAGTGCGGGAGTGAGGTTAGGAGGGGTAGGCAGATACAGTACTATGAGATAACCGATGAGGGCATTAAGGAGCTCATTAGGTACTCCTACATAATACTGAGGAGGATAAGCACCGGCATGAAGTTCCTCCTAAGGCTCTACCGCGAGTTGATAAGGACTGGGAAGGACGAGCGCCTCGCCCTAAAGGTTAGGGAGGAGTTGCGGGAGGTTCTTAAGGAGTTTAAGGAGCTTGTCGGCGACCAGTGCTGACCCCCGAGCCCGCGTGCTGGAAGACCTCCACGAACTTGCTCAGCACGTACGCGTATGATACTGCAGTCACCGCTAGCAGCCCCTCAAGAACGAGCCCGGGTAGCGACGCTATGAAGAGTATGAAGAGCCTAACATCCCTCGAAGCGAAGGACGGTATCCTCCCGACGAGCGCCGGGTGCTTCCCGAGGAGCTCCGGGGCCTTCGAATGTAGGTAGCTGACCAGTATGTCACCTGAGGCCGCGAGCACTAGGGCCGCGGCAAGCACGGCTCCCCCGACGCCCCACAACCTAAGGATGGTTAGGTGTGAGGACACCTCATAACGCATTACGTAGTACGCCGCCCCAACATACGCCGCTATGTCGGCCAGCCTGTCAAGCATGGAGTCGAGGAAAGCCCCCCTGGGCGACGATATGCCCCTAGCCCTAGCGAGCTCGCCGTCAACGCCGTCGACTATCGAGCCGAGCTGCAGTAATATCCCCGCAAGCCACGCTAGGCCGGCCACGTAGGCAGGTAGGGCGGCGGCAGCTATCGCGAATGAGATTACGGAAACCTGATTCGGGGTTATTCCGATGCCGTGCTTCACTATGGCCTTAGTTATTGCTGATGAGAACCTTCTGTTAACGTACCTCGACACCGGCCCGTCAGTCCTCTTACCGCC
>JAMOVB010000137.1 GCA_027061705.1 Desulfurococcales archaeon | reverse complement strand
CGACGTTCACGATGAGGATACAGCAGGTTGAGGGGTTCTCACGCTACATGGCGGTTCAGGTCGTGCTGCATCAGCGAACGCTGTACGCTAGCGTTTCGCCACGCCCCCCGCTGAAGCCGCTGAACATAACGAGTAGCGGTAGGGTAGTGACGCAGGCGGAGACGCACATAACGCTGGGAGCGCGGGAGAACGTTACGCTGGGTACGTACACGCTCGACATATACGTTTACGTGAGCAAGAACCCTATCGACACGTACAAGTCGCCGCCTCCCGCCCCGCAGCCCGTGGTGTACAGCAACTCCACACCCGCAACACCGAGCGAGTGGCAGTTATGCGGTAAGATAGGGTTCGGCACCCTGCGCCGCAGCCCCGGCTGGTGGTTCGAGTCCCCGACTACGCATGCTACGACTGCGAAGCGTGGGGTTGCTGTACACCACGGGCTGAAGCACAGCAAGCTGCTGCTGGCGGCGGCAGGCGCCGGCGTGGTGGCCGTGGCCGTAGTTGCGGTTGCTGTAGCTGCTGGCAGGCGCGGGAGGTGAGCCAGCGTGAGGACGATATATGAGGGTGAGAGGTCCTGCTGGGCTAAGCGCGAGGCCCTGAAGGCCCTGAAGCTGCTTAAGGCAAGGTCCAAGGAAGGGGAGGAGGCCCTAGCTAGGATTAAGAGGTGGTTAAGGAAGTGAGGTTTTGTTCCCGCCGGCAAGTGCAAACCCGTTTTGTCCTCAGGCAGCGGAACAAACTCCCCAGTTTGCACCGGTCCCTGAGGACAAACTGAGGTGATAGCATGATCGAACCCGCAGCTATTGTCGAGCTCTTGAGCAGGTCCAGCGTGGAGTTCAAGAAGAGCGTCAAGAAAGCTATAGGGAACTTAGGCGGCCTAGAGGAAATCATTGACTGCCTCGACGAAGAGTCCTTGAAGGCCCTAGAGGAGGACGTCATACCCACCGGCGCCCTAGGCAACATGATGGGGTCCCTAATAATTAGCTGGGTTGAAGAAACGTACCCAGAATTACCTGAGCCCTCATTTAAGGTCGCGCTTTGGAGGGCCCTAGTGAAGTCCGGCCGTAAACCCGTCGACACGAAGGCCCTGACCGAGCTACTAACGTATGAGGGGGAGGGAGGTGAAAGTGAGTGAGTATTAGGGAGGAGTTTAAACAGGTTTTAGGGTATACTGAGGTCCTTTCGATGGCCCTGCTGGAGGTCTTCAGGCGTAGGGCAGCCATAAATTTATCGATACGGTATGAGTTTAAGAAGTCGTTCATGCGTTACTTAACCGCTGTGGAGGCCTTACATACGGTGTTGTTGCCGTCCCTACGGCCTGACGGGGTTGCGGAGGTTCTTGAGGGGATCAGGCATTCGGAGCCGTCCCTGCAGAGCCTCAGACGATTAGACAGTGTTGTTGAGGCAATGCTGCAGCGCCTCGATAAGGCTGGGATACTCGTGCGTAAGGAGTCGCTTCTGACGGGCACCTACGGTGGTGGGGATGTTCGTCCTGACGAGGATTATTAAGTCGGCGATCAAGCGCTACGACTTCATCTCGGCGTTCGTTATAGGTCCTCAGGGCGTGGGTAAGACTACCTACGCGTTACTGACCCTGCATGAGATCTACGGTGACTGGGATGAGGTCCTCGCTAACGTTCACTTCGACCCTAGGGAGGCGTTACCGAAGTTCAAGGAAGTGTTGAGGAGTGGTAGGAGGATCCCAGCTATACTATTCGATGACGCAGGCCTCCACCTCTCTAAGTACCTCTTAAGCAGTAATAGGGAGGGCTTCCACCTAGTGAGGCTGATTAACGGGTTAGTGAACCTGATGAGGACCCTAGTGGCGGGCGTCATCTACACGTCGCCCGACATGGACATACTGAAGGAGTTAAGGAAGAAGGCGTGGATAGTTGCCGAGCCGACCGCTCCACACGGCTACGCGGTGCCTGAAAGAGTAGCTAAACTCTACAGGAAGCGCATAGCGCCCAGCGGCAAGGTATTCATTCATAAGCTAGGCTACGACGCGTACGACCTGAGAGCAATACCTAACGACGTCAGGACGGAGTACGAAGAGAAGCGAAGGCTTGCAATGGAGCCCCTCCTCGAGGAACTCGAGAACCTATGGACACCCACACCCCCCACCAACCCTACACAAAGGTGAGGTCCGTGGCCAAAAAGAGGAAGAAACGGAGGAGAAAGAGGTCTAAGCACCCCTGCGAGCTGGGGTGGAGGGTCAGGTGGACCGAGGAATTCCGCCATGATGCTGTTAGGCTAGGCCTCTGGAGGGACGTGAAAAGACTGTTGAAGGAGCTGGAGAGAAGCATTAGGGATGGGAAGGGTCTGAGGGAGCTGCTGGGTAACCCCGTCATTGGCTATACGGTTCATAGGAGGAGAAGGTATGAGCTTAGGAGGATGTACGTAGGTAAGAGAACGGCTAGGGCATTTTACGTTGTGAGGATGGATATATGCAGGGTATGGTTCGTCAGGTTAATGCCGAGAACGAATGGCTTATACCGTCACCGACGCTGGTAGTAAATCCTGTCAATACGCTTAACAGTCTTTATGAACGTCCTCATGACATCCCTCTCAACTCTTTCACTAACAACGAACTTTACTCCATTAACGTAATACACGCCCTTCTCCAGAACCTCGGGGAGCTCGTCCCATGACTTAACCTTAACAGCCCTAGCTTTGCTGGCCATTGCCTCACCACTTAAGTCTTGGGTACTGGCCTTATTAACGGCTTCTTCAGGACCACGATACCCTCGGACTGCCTTATCAGGCCTGAAACAACCCTGCCGTCGTCAGCCACCACGACCAACACGGCGTTGATTAGCCGGACCCTCCCACGCCTAGCTAGGCGCAGTAAGCGCCTAAGGTCCTCAACGTTATCCGTGAACAACACGTGAACGCCCATCAAGCCTCACCCTTAAGTAGGGGCTTAACTACCTCGCGCACGTATAGTTCGAAGAGCTTGTCAGCCCAGTCCCTAGTGTTCAGGTAGTGGGTTCCTGACACGCTTAAGCCGCGAGTCATGATTAACTTAACTGCGTCCATAGGGATGTTGTTGGTGAATGCTACCTGCGTTAACCTCTGCTCCGCCCACTTACGTAGTACATTGAACTTGGCGCGGTTCTCGAGCGCGTCTCTAATGCGTTGGTAGAGCTTACGGGGATCCTCATTAACCGGCGTTACTTCGGTGGCGGGGAAGTACACGTAATGGCATTTCTTCCTGCCGCTGGTGATGCCTAGGTAGTACCTGCACACCCCATTATCGCAGTGCAGGCGCGGCTCGTAAAGCCCGTGCGGGTGTTCCACAACTTCGTCAGGCTCCCATTCCGTCAACATTTTAATTATGTGCTTGAGTCTGGCGCCTCCCAAGCCAATCACGAATACCTCGGTCAGGCCTAAGCCGTAGAGTATTTCCTTAACCTTCAGTACTTCAGCGTCAGGCACTAACGCTTGGGTCTGCTTCGTCGGGTCATACCTACCTAACTCCAATGCGTCGAGGTAAGCCATCTTTTTCAGCGGATCTATTAGCCCCTTCATGGACAGGAACTTGACGTAAGCCCTCCACGCCTTCTTGTGGGCGCGCTTCTGCGGCGGCCACCCCCCACGCCCAACCACGCCCGCATAATACTCAGCTGTCTCCCGCGTTACCCGCCGCATTAACCACCCCGCAAACTCCGAAATCAGCTCGTTATCCCGCGGTGGCGGCCCACCGCCGTAGTTAACTTTCCCGCATGAAACCCTCTCCCCACTCACGCATGAGACAGGCCTGGAGAGCCGGTGGGCTACGCGCCCACGCGGGTTCAAATCCCGCCCCCGGCGCCACAACCACGATATTCGTTTAAGGAATTGAATTACCGCTCCTAATATGCCGGTCTAGTCATGTGAGCTTATATATCTTGTAACCAACGATTCCTACTATCTAGTCACTAAAGTCTTATTTGAGTCTACAACGAGATATATTCTGCGGTGAAGAGCATTGACTGCGAGAAAATATGCTATGGCAATAGTAGCTACGATAGCCTTATGTGTTGTGGCGGCATTCGTAGTAGTGCATACTGCCTTCAGCCGTATGAACGTGGCGCCCCCGATCAATATAAAGGCTCAGGTAACGCCCGGAAGTACTGTTCTAATAATATCCAGTGCTAAGGGATCGACGCTGTCCAAAGAGTTGAGCATTCTACAGCAATACTTTGGCCATACCCAGTTCAGACAGCGAATGTAGGCAGGGTTAGTACTGGCATACCTAGAAGATTACCTAGCGCCTTAGTGATAGTGACTAGCAACGGACTCATACCAAACAATACAAGAATTAGACTGCTTGCTAAGGCAATGCTCATGCATGGAAGGCCAGTAGTATTCGTTGCTACTAGCTCAAAGCCGCTTAACACGGCAGCACTCCTAAAATTCCTAAGGGGGATAGGCGTTAGCGGCATCACATACAGTAACATACGGTCCTCCCTTAACCCCAAGAGCAACGATAACGGGAACCTAATCTACGTCTTCGGACTAAAGATACTGAAAGGAGGGGGACCAATGATGTATGTACTAAGTAGTGAGAAAGGCGCTAAAACAACAGCGACCGAGATATGCAACTACACGGTTAAAGCAGTAGCTGGGATGCTAAAGCCAGACATTCGAATAACAAATGGGTGATTAATCGGTTCTAGGGTAGTATAGTTACATGTAGATATTTTCCTTCTTTTCAATGAAGGTTATTCTATCTTTGAACATATAGAACTGCCGGTTTTTACCTTTTAAAGGGCGGTGTAAACGTATATTGTTCGTCTTGGCAAGATATAGTTATAAACACGCATTGCGTAATTTTTCTTGAGGTACGGTGGCATGGCTAGGAAGAATTTGATGAGGAAGGCGCTCTCGTCGATAATAGGTGGCATAATAATAACGGGGCTCGCTGTGATCATACTGGGGACTCTATTCACTATAGGCCTACAGAGCGCTAGGAAGGTTCAGGAGGCGAATAACCTGGCAAATATGATTCAATACGAGATCAAACTCTCATCAATAGCTGCTTCTGAAAACGTTACCGGGTCTACCGCTTACCTAACGCTGAAGAACGTAGGGCCTGTCAAGGTTATGCTTAAGTGGCTAATACTTGATGTTGGGTCTAAGAAGGTTGCTGTCGACCTCTACGGCTTCGTTAAGAACCCAACAGCGATGAAGGAGTTGGGACTCTCGCTAGTTAAGATGGTTAACGCCGGGAACTACAGCGTGTCAAAGGATGTCGGTTCCATATACGTGGATCCGGGTGGATACGTAGTTATAAGTATGCCAGCTTCCTACAAGGCTCTTGACGTGGTTACCGTTGATGGTAAGGTAATAAGCATAACGAACTTCGCAGCGAATTCGTCGACAGTGTCTAAGGTTTCAACAGCTGCCTCAAGCGTTATCGTATGGCCCATAAACCTGGCTGACGTCCTCACGGGCTTGCTCAGCGGTACGGGAACTAGCAGTAGTGTAGTCTCAGTAAATCCGCAGGAAATACAGCAGCCAACGCAGAACTCACTAGGAGTAGGTATGGAGAGGTATGGGAAGCACTTAGTGCTCGTAGCGGACCTCAAGGACGTTAACGTAACCCTCTACGGCTACAACGTCACGCAAACCTGGTGGGGAACCACGCAGAAGAGCCTAGTTGGGTTCATGTTCGGGAACGCCTACATAGGCCTAGATCCCGTATGGACTAGAAATAGGGTGGGGCCCGCCAAGTACGTTGTTGCCCTAACTACCTACGATCCGGGATGCTCATACTGCAACATAATGAACGTCACGTTCCCCAACGGAACCGTCAAGACCTACCATATGGATTCAGACTTCCCGCTCGGGTGGAGGCTAGTCATCAAGGGCTTCACGCCGGACAAGCCTCAGGACATATGGCTAAGGTACTACGTCAATACAGAATCACAGAACCTTAACGATATATATAAACAGGGTGCTGAGGTAGGGAGTTACTACATAAACGTTAATGCAACAGGGCTAAAGACCTTAGGTCTGTGGTGGCTCTACGGTAACAGAATAGCGGACGCCTCCTGGCTGTGGATGAAAGGAAAGGCTGAGGAGGTCCTCATCTACGCTGATGAACCGGGTGAAGAGCAGTTTAGCTACAGGCCATTCTTCTACGTAATGGATGTCGATAACGATGGAATACCGGAGTTCGTATTCGCTACAGAGGACGACGGGTTCGGATGGGCTGGAACATGCAACGACTATGTTGTTTGTGAC
>JAMOVB010000136.1 GCA_027061705.1 Desulfurococcales archaeon | reverse complement strand
AGGATGGCTGCTGATGAGTTGGTGCGGCGGCCGGGATTTGAACCCGGGATCTCCGGCTTGGGGGGCCGGCGTCCTAGACCAGGCTAGACGACCGCCGCCCATGATTTTGTTTTGTGTGTTGCTTATAAGCACTAGGTTTCCTTTCCCTACTTTCTCTTGATTGCCCTGACGACCTCCCCTGCCTGCATAGGATCTTTTTCCACCACGGTTCCCGTAACTATCGCGTCCGCACCCGCGTTTATCGCTTCCTTCGCCTGCTCAGGCCTTCTTATCCCGCCGCCGACGATTAGGGTTACTTCTCCCTTGACCTTTGCTGCCGCTTCGATTGCTTCAGGAGGTATTGGTTTGGGGGCTCCGGATCCTGCCTCTAGATAGGCGTACTTCATACCCATGTACCTAGCTGCTAGGACGTGCGCGGCCACGAGCTCGGGTCTGTCGTAGGGTATGGGTCTCGCCCTCCCTACGTAGCCTGCGGCCCCTCCGTAACCAACTATAATGTATGCTGTCGGCAATGCCTCAAGTCCGTACCTCAGTATTATGGGTGCTGCGAGGACTTGGGCGCCGACTATGAAGTAGGGGTCATCTGAATTCAGTAGTGTTAGGAAGAGTATTGCGTCTGCCTCCCTGGAGATCCCGGTCAGGTTTCCTGGGAATAGTATTATGGGTAGGCCCGCAGGCCTTAACATGCTAACCACGTGATCCACGGATGACTCCGAAACGCCTATTGAGCCCCCAACTAGGAAGGCGTCGGTTCCGGCCTCAGCTAGGGCTTTGGCGACCTCGCGCACGTCGCCTGCAGTCATACCGCCGCCGAGCACCTTATCAGGGTCGATTAGCGTTAGGTGTATCGGGCCTTCTGAGAGCCTGTCCTGAAGGTACTTGTGAACCCTCCCCCTAAATTCACTCGCCGCCCTCCTCACTCTCCTCGTACCTCTCGTAAGTAACTTCTATCTCACCGTTTGTGAACGCATCCAAGAATTTTGAGTATATGTCGACAGCCTCCAGTATGGGTGGGAGGTCCTCCATAACGGCCCGGAGACCGCAGGAGGGGTTTAAGCACTTTATGTATGCCCTCTTCCTCGTTGTGAAGTCCTCATCCTCACCGACCTTGTACTCCTCAATATCTATGACTAGGTTCGGCAGGCCGCATGCAGGGCACTGGAATACCTTAGGGAGCCTGCGCCTAACCTGCCCTATCTTCTTATACCTCTTCCTCCTTCTCCTCCCCAATAAGACCCACCAGTGTGTGGTTCACGACGTGCTTTTTAACTTACTTCCCCGTCTTAATGAGTAGCTTTCTAAGACTGTTAGAGCGTGACGTGTAAAGAGCTTCGAGAAGGATTGCATAGAGCTCATCCTCATCGCCGACCGCGAACCTCCTGACACGCCCGCCCCTCCGAGCCAGCGCCTCAGCTACTAAGTGGTAGCAAGCAGGCCTCCTCCCCCTTAGAATAACGTTGAATTCGAAGTCCCTGCAGCTGCAGTACGTTCCAGGTATTATCAGGTAGTCCCTAACCTTACTCCTGAAGAACGTTAGGGTAAGGCTTCCGGCGCTGACGTCAATTACCCTACCCTCCCTGACAGCCTCGACAGCCTTGACTGGGGGGTTCTCGAGGCCTTCCCCGCTAAGGAAGCTTCTGAGGTTCTCCTTCCGCGTGGCCCTCCCCCTACACCAGCCTGAGGTTTATCGATATTCCGTACTCGTTCTCCAGCTTCCTGAGCTTCCTCCTCAGCCTCTTAAGGGATCTTAAATCCTCCCTAGGAACCACTATGGTTACGGTGCTTCCCTCAACCTTAACCTCCGCCGTAGGCACCATGGAGTGGAGTATGCGGCGCAACTTACTCTCAAGCCCCGCAACACCTAAGCCCTTGACGGGGACTACTATCGTCTGCTCACCGAAGGTGTATATCTCGTACTCAAGCTTTCCTGTCAGGAAGTCCTTAACCTCGACAACAGGTCTCGCCAGCTCCGCCTCCCTTAACCCCGTAGGTAGCTTGACAGTCATGCTTAGCTCGTAAACCTTCCTCACAGCACCCTCCTCGATGAATATGACAGTATCTATTATCGAGGGTATCATGCCTAGGTCAACCCTCCTCAAGAACCTCTGTATGGCGTCTATCGGTGAGGTCGCGTGAACCACGCCTATCATGCCTATCCCCGCTAGCCTTAGGTCCACGTACAGCTTGAAGTCCTCGTCGGTCCTCATCTCATCGAACACCGTGTAGTCCGGCCTGGAGAGCAGTAGGATGTCGTGGAGCTCGTCGGGCGACGCGTACACTTTAGAGTATTGGGTAACGTCCGGCGGGAGCCTCATATCTCTGGGCGACTCTATCGTCTTAACAACCTTCATCTGCCTCATGTAGTATTCAGCCAGCGCCTGCGCGAACGTCGTCTTACCCATGCCAGGCGCCCCCGCTATCAGTATGCCCTCAGCCCTCTCCTCAAGCCTTCTGACGAGCTTAGGCGGTAGCCTATAGTCCTCGAGCCTGGGCTTGGCGAGAGGCCTCACCGCAGTTATCTCCCAACCGTCACTCATTGGCGGCTTAGCGATGACTATCCTGTAGTCTCCCAGCTGAACGATGGTCGAGCCCGGGCGCTCAACCTCGACGACCGCCTCAGGCGTTGTTCTGGCGGCCTCAATAACCTCATCCGCTATGGCCTCAACCTCCTCCCTGCTCAAGGGCGTGTCGGTAAGCTTAACTAGGGTCCAGTGCCCTGGATAGCCCTTCTTAGCGTAGGGCGGCGCGCCCTCCTTAAGGTGCACGGACATGGTTGACTCATCGAAGAACCTGCTAAGCAACGTCAGCCTAGCCCGAGGTGGGGGGACGTACATCACCTTAACGCCGAGGGACTCTGCAGCGAGTTGCTGGATCCTTGACGACGTTATTAGCGTGGCGCCCGACTCAAGGCAGAAGGTGCGGGTGAGTGACTCCAGACTGGAGAACCTCCTCCCCCTCCCCGAAGCCTCAACAACCTCGAACTCAACACCCCTGCTTTCACACGCAGCCTTAACTAACCTAAGCTCCTCAAGACCTATTAGGCCGACGGCCCTACCTCCTCGAGCCTGCTCCTCAAAGGAATCAACAACCTCCTTAAGAATCACTAGCCTTCCCGAAAGCCTTCCATCAATAACTAACCTCCGCAGCGTACCGTCAGTAATTACACTAACGTCAGGAACGAAAACCTCAACACCTATGCCGCCGATACCGGTACCACCCATTCAAACCCCTAACACTTGAGGATTAAACGTGCTTATAAGCGCGTAACTGAAGAAATCAATTTTAACCGGTAAGCATTGAGTTAATATGGCGTGGCTCCGGTAGCGCAGTTGGTAGCGCGCGGGGCTGTGGACCCCGAGGTCCCGGGTTCAAATCCCGGCCGGAGCCCCACCTACTCCATTCAAATCTCATATTTTAGATACCCCTTACGGTATCATGCAGTGCCGCCGAAGCAACCTTATAGAACTATCTATGTAAGGACGCGCTACACTCCCCCGGAGCACAGCCTCTTAAGCCACGACCCCCTCAGGAACTTTGAATACGTATATGTGTCCTTTGAAGCCACGCAGACCTAGGATTTTGGCGAGTGCTTCCTTACCGTTAACGGTCTCCCCGTCTGTATCGACCCTAACCCCGATTATCTTGGAGTCCTTTATCAAGAACTTCACATTGACCTTCCTGTCGGAGCTCCTTAGGTTTATGTATACAGTCCCGCCTCCCACCTCACTGTATTTCTTCGCCACGACCCTCATTATCTCATCCCCGTTCGCCTCAATCCTCCCCGCATCCACGAGCTCGGACTTAAGGAGTATCATGCCAAGCGTGACTTCATCAGCAAGCTTGGACGGATCCTCAGCGACTTCAATGCCGGCTGCCGGCGCCTTAGCTGGGGGCGCCGGCTTCGGCTTAACCTCCCTCCGCGCCTGCGCGGGCGCTGGCTTGGCTGGCTGGCGGGTGGCCTCGACGGCCTTAGGCTGCGGCCGGCTGACCCGCTGCGGCGCTGATGCCTTAGAGGGGGTTGCTGGGGTCCTTCCGGAGGGCTTAGGCGGGGATCCCCCTGCAGTTACGGCCTGCTGCCTGCTTGGAGCGGGTGTTGCGGCGGGTTTGGGCGTGGGTGCTGGCGCCGGCTTAGGGGCTGGTGAGGGGGTCGTTCTCGCCGGGCGTGCGGCTGGTGCGGGCCTACCGCCAGTTGCTGGGGTGGGTGCGGGCTTTGCTGCCGGCTTCCTCCTCTCCTTATACACCTCAGCTATCATTGGTAGCTGGAACATCACCTTATTCTTAGTGTCGTCTATGAAGGCAGCTATTCCGGGGGCGAGTATCCTCTCCCTAAAGAATCCGGCCTTAACCGTGACCTTACCGCTAATTATTGTTCCGGCGCCCCTCCTCTCCACAGTTATGACCATGTTCATCGTTATGGGGCCTCTACCCTCGATCACCACCCTATTCCTCTCCCTCCTTAACCTCATCCTCAATCTGTATGTGGAGCCCGATATCCTCAGGGTTACGTAAGCTTCATTATCGCTTATGGGTTCCATGGACTCGTAAATAGACCACATCGGTATGTTGAGCTCCATATCCGAGAGTATGTCAAGCACCACGTCCGGAGGCACTACCGTTACTACCTCAAAAGATCTCTCAATCACCATATAAGCATCACAGCCCCTTGTATAATTTAAGGCGATTAGCTTAAAAATATAAATACGTTACAAACTCTTATTTCTATCGCTTAATTCACTACATGATAAAAAGTCCTTCAAACACGAGAAATTTCGAATAAAGTGAGGCGATCAACTCCTAGGGGGTGCCTCAACGGCGCCGGCTCTCGTGACCGGAGAGCTCGGCAAGTGCCTTAACCACCGCGCCCTCCTCGAAAAACCTTACGCTACTTAACTCAGCCTCAAACTTTCTTAAGGACGAGTGGCTAGGCGCCCTAAAAGGATTCTTAATAACCGTAACCCTATACTCCTGCATGCCTACGGGCTCGATGTGGATTACGGCGTCGCTCATCTCAGCAAGCAGTCCCTCACCTCTAGCCCCGTCGCCTATTCCAAGCAGTCTGAAGGTAACGACGCCTGACGCCCTATCGCTTGCTATGAAGGCGAAGTTCATCAGGTTAAACGTCTCGAGATCCTGCCACAGAACGTCACGCTGGACAGCGACGTCAAGCACCACTATCACATCCGGCCTGTAGCTCTCTGCCAGCGATAACGCCCTACCCACAACCTCGGTTACGGAGAGCGAGTATATGTCCTGCACATGTATGTTAACGTATCTTACGAACTCGCTGAACGGCGGTCTCTCACGCGGCCTTAGGGATGCGTACATGTACGCGTACAGTAGGTTCGCTGGGAGCGAGCTCGTTATGAAGAGTGTCTTAAGCTTCTCCCTAACTGCCCGCTTAGCCATGACTATAGCGAACCTCAGCGGCACGTCACTGCCGAGCGGGTACGTTACGAGGACCTGCTCGCCCCTGTATACGGGTCCCACGATGGAGCTCAGCACGTCATTATTTAGTATGGTCATCCTCCTTAACGCTACTGGCGCTGCCCTCCACGTTATTGAAGGTTTAACCACCTTAATCCCGGCGCCCTCAACTATTACGAATGGTATTTCACTAAGCCTCACGTTACGCCCTCTAACCTTCCGAACCTCAAGCCTCCTCGTCGGCTTCCCGCGCTCGCTAATTAGTTTAGCTATCAGCACGACGTCAGCGACGAACTCGATGCCGCCTAGCTCGACCGTCTCCCTACCGTAGGGCAGGTCCGCTATCAGTATGACGACTTTCTTGAATTCCGAAACGAGCTTATATATGCCGGAGTGGAGTAGGGATCTCCTGGCCTCATCACCCTTCAGACACCATAATATGGGCGTTATGCTATCAACAACTATTATGTCCGGGTTCTCACGGGCTACCACGTCGGTGAAGACATCTATGAAGAGCTCGCCTCCGCTCTCCCCAGCAAGTACCGGGACCTCAACAAACTTAAGCAGGCCTGAAGCCTCGAAGTCCTTCAACCTGAGGCCTAAGCTACCCATAAACCTGAAGTACTTCTCCTTAGTTTCGGCGGTGCTGAAGTACACGGTCTTAAGACCTCTCGACGCGTTACACTCTATGAGCTTCGAAACTAAGGTCGTCTTGCCGGCTCCGGGATGCCCTAGAACAACCGCGAGAGCTCCTGGATATAGGGGGCCTAGCTCCTCATCAAGCTCGCGTACGCACCACCTTACGTCACGGGCGACGCCTTCCCCACTACTCAAAAAGAGCTACCTCCACGTA
>JAMOVB010000135.1 GCA_027061705.1 Desulfurococcales archaeon | reverse complement strand
AAGGACGGTGAAGAGTACGCATATAGAGCTGATGCTTGGGGGGAGCGAGCAGACCCTAAGAAGCATGAGTTCAGGACCGAGATAAAGGCTGTTACGTACTCCTTAATGGAGATTAAGAAAGAGGGTGAGTGCTGGATAGCCCGGGTGGTTTTCGACCTCTAGCCGAGGCTGTAACAAAGAAATAAGACTTAAATCCCGCCTCGCCAAAAACCTCTCGGAGCCGCCGTAGCTCAGCCCGGGAGAGCACCCGGCTGAAGACCGGGGTGTCCGGGGTTCAAATCCCCGCGGCGGCACCAACACTGGTTTCTACTAGGTAACTCATGCGGACATCGTTACCATCGCCTCATTATCCTCGGTACTCATTACCCAGCGTGGCCTTTGCTAACGCTTTGAGGAACTCCATGGCGCTGCTGCGAATCTCACCTAATTCCATTCTAGCTACGTCTTCAATGCTCCCGAATTTCGTCGTTAGAAGATACTCAATATACTCATGCCCTAGGTAATAGCCTGTCTGCGTATAGCCCTCGACACCCCCCCATGAACCGTAGAATTTAGTGAGAGGACCTCCTCGCCTCGCAACTTCTAAGTAGCTCTTGGCTAGACGGCCTCTCTCGCTCTCGCAGAACCCTAGCCAATCTCCCTCGCTAGCTATTCGCCACAGCCTACCTGTCACTAAGTGCTCGCACTTCATAGCGAACCCCTCACTGTACAGCAGAAACAGCGGATCCCCTTCCAGGGCCTCAAACTCGTCGGGTTTTAATCCTCTTAACTGCATGTGGAGTATATGGCATAATTCATGAGCAATTAGCCCTGACAAATCTTCGAGACTCTCCCACCCGTGGTTGATAACCATCTCAAGCCCTAGGAGGATGGAGTACGTGCCCTCGTACTCCGTGGCCCAGCCAGCGCCGCAACCACTGCCAACATACAGGACTATACTTACATCGGGAAGGCGCCAGAGCCTCGAAAAGCGTTTAGAGATCATCGGGATTGCACGGTAAGAGTTCTCCCACGCCTTATCAAGGGCGTCTAAACTCTTGACTAGGGGCTTAAGTAATTTGCGTGCCGTTTTAACGGCATTACCTAAGCTCCCGTGACATTTAACTTGCAGCCTAAGCAACTCCTCATACTTACGCATGTAGTACTTCAGCCAAACCTCAGCCACGTCTCGAGATCCGAGCGAGCCCACTGTCCTTCTGAAATCGGGGTATGTGTCTATGAGTCTTATCACTAAAGGTTCACCTTAAGGTTGTAGGGCGCTGCTGTTGTCTAACTTCTACGCCCCTGCTCCCGCGATTCCCTACGCTTTGCTATGACAAACACGTTGCCTCTAACGTCGACTATCGTAGCGCCTGTCCTTGAGGCAACATCCTTAGCGATCTCCTCGGTGTCCCTCTCGGCAGCGGCTGACTTGAGGACCCTTACTTTAATGACGCCCTCGCGTTTTAACCACGACCTTATCTCATTCACTACGCCTTCAGTAACACCGTGCTTACCTATCCTAACGTGTGGCTTCCCGGCGATTACCTTCTTTATTTTTCGAGATTTTCGGGTTTTCGAGGGCATGGTATCCTCCTCACCCAACCACACGCTAAGCAGGTCTTCGTCACTATAATGTATTTCCTATTGCGCCTCACCCTAACCCTGCAGGTCAGGCCAGGTATTAGCGGTATTAAGCACTTCTTGCACACCATCCTTCTGTAAGGCAATGGCTTCCTTGCCCCGGCCTTTCTAAGGAGCTTCAAACCCAAGCTAACGTACCTCCGAGCTAGTGGATACTCGCCCCGCTTGACGGCGTTGAAGGCTTCGTTAAGCAGTATCCTTGCCCTCTGTCTGGCAAGATCCTTAATGAGTTTCTTCCTTCCCCTCATTCTGTCCTCACCTAAGGCAAGAACTCACTCAATTAATAATGCTGACGAGCTAGCTAAAGTAGTATGGGGTGGTGTCGGCTTGGGCGGAGACGGCGTTATCACGGTTCTGCTGGTTGAATCTAGCCTAGAGTTAGTTCCGCAGGAGATAGCGGGCCATCCATCAGTGGTTAAGAGCGCTAGAAGGCGTGGCAAGAAACCAACCGAAATACTGCTTGACGTGTCGCTACATTACCATGCCATGAAGAGGCTCCGTAATAGGGGTAAGAGAGGGCGGCCTGACATTGTTCACGTAACGCTACTGGAGCTACTTTCATCACCGCTTAACCTTGAGGGCAGGTTAAGACTATTCGTCCATACGGTAAACGATTACGTAATAAGGATCTCTCCCGAGACGCGCATTCCAAGAAACTACAATAGGTTCGTAGGGCTTATGGAGCAACTGCTAACCGTAGGGAAGGTCCCACCCGACTCCGAGACACCATTGATGACGGCGAAGCCCTCGACCCTTAACGCATTACTTAAGGAGCTCGGGGTAGAGGGTGTAATACTCCTAAGCGAAGGGGGCGTCCGGACTAAGCCGCGGGACGTATGTAGGGAAGCGCTCGACCTTAAAATACCCATAGCGCTGGGAGGTTTCCCCCACGGCGACTTTAATGAGGAGGTAAGGGCGGTAGCTCTCAGGGAGTACTCAATATACAGCAGGGTTCTGGACGCGTGGGTCGTTGCCTCTAGAATAGCCAGCGGTTGCGAGGAGATCCTCGGAATAATTTAGTTCTTCAGTTTGTGGTGCCGCGGCCGGGATTTGAACCCGGGTCACGGGCTCTCCCCACGCAGGCGATGCTTAGCGATGCTCGAGAGGCCCGCATACTTGGCCGGGCTATACTACCGCGGCACCATAACGAGGATTCCACCGGGATTAAAAAACGTCACGCTGCTCCTTACGTCTGCTTCTCAATATAAAGTAAAGGAGGGCAAACCCTATCACTAGAGATATTTGCCCCACATCAATTACGTAGACACTATGGCTGCTGTCGCTTAACACTAGGATGAAGGGAAGCACAGATACTGTTAGGCCACGTGAGCACACTATGTAGTGCTCATAGCTATAGAAGCTCGCAGCAAGAGCGAAGAAGGATAGCATAAGGGCTGTGACCTTACTTATGGAGTAGCTGGCGAAGGTTACTATTACGAGTGCGACGACTGTGAAGAAAGCAGAGAGAAGCACTATTATGTAGCTTGGGGGCACTCTGTACGCTATGTACGCACCTCGAACCTCTGAGAAAAGCACATTAGCGGTGATCAGCGAGACCGATATTGCTATAAGGAAGTAAATCACGCCCCTCAGCAGACCACGCCTCAGCTCCTCACCGTTACTGACGCTCAATGGCGATCGCCCCGATTTAATCCAATATGGTGTCATCTATTAACCGTTATAGAGCTTCCGGAGCGCGGATACGTTGGGGTGTAAAGCTTAATAAAACTACAGGCCTTACTTTTCGAGGAGTGAGGGTAAGCCATGGTGAACGTTAAGGAGGTCCCAGCTGACGAGTTCGTGAGGGCGTTGGCGGAGTACCTGAAGCACGAGGTTAGGCAGGTGAGGCCTCCCGAGTGGGCTTTGTTTGCTAAGACAGGGCCCCATAAGGAGAAAGTTCCCGAAGACCCTGACTGGTGGTACATTAGGGCAGCCAGCATCATGCGTAAGCTCTACATCGCCGGCAGGCCCATAGGGATCGAGAGGCTTAGGACGGTGTACGGAGGGCTTAAAGACAGGGGTTCGGCCCCGCCGCACTTCTGCAAGGCCGGCGGTTCGCACATAAGGAAGATCCTGCAGCAGCTTGAGAGGGCTGGACTTGTGATGAAGAAGGATAAGAAGGGTAGGGTTCTGACGCCGAAAGGCTATTCAATAATGGATAAAATAGCTAAAGAGGTATTTGACTCAGTAGTGCAGAGAATACCTGAGCTTAGAAAGTACGGCGGGGGTTCAGGAAGGTGAGTGACGAGTACTATGATGCTGAATTGGAGGAGCTTAAGAGGAGGCAGCTGGAGGCCCTCCTCAGAAGGCAGGCTGAAGAGAAGCGTAAGCAGGAGGAGCTTCTTAGGGAGGCTAAGAAGCAGGAGATACTTAGGAGAGTTATGACTCCTGAGGCGAGGGCAAGGCTAACTAACGTTAAGCTAGTTAAGCCGGAGCTAGCGACCGCCGTTGAAGACTACATAGTTAACCTAGCGCTATCGGGGCAGTTGAGAAACATTATAGACGACGAAACATTGAAACGCATACTCTACGTCATTGATTCGAGAAGTAGGCGTGAGTTCAGAATAAGGATTCGCGAGAAGAGGTGACGTGCATGGCACGCAACAAGCACGTGGCACGTAAGTTAAGGCTCGCAAGCGCCCTCAAAAGCAACTGCTCCGTCCCTGTCTGGGTAACTATTAAAACCCTTAGGAAGGTGCCTTACAGACCACGTAGGAGGAACTGGAGGAGATCCAAACTACGTAACGTCTGAGGTGATGCCTAATGCCTGAGGAGAAGCTTTACGTGATCAACCTCTCAAGGCTTTACTGGACAGGAAGGGCTGGTAGGGCCGCTAGGGCCATGCGCGCCATAAGGAGGTTCCTGGAGCGCCATACTAAGGCAGCGAGAATAATACTTGATGAGTCGATTAACGAGTACGTATTCTCGAGAGCGTATGACAGGCCTCCGAGGAGGGTCGTCGTTAGGGTAATACCGGTTGATAAAGAGGGTAGGGTGCTTAAGGCGGTTCTAGCGATACCGCTAGCGCCTGCCGCTGCTGGGGAGGGGAAGACAGAGGGTGCTGAGAAGGGGTAGTCCATGCCGCTGGATGTTCTGCGTGTGAGGGGAAACCCCAATATAGGTGTATATATTTTCACTAACAACAAAATAGCCTTAGTACCTAAGGGAACTGAAAGCGACGTTAAGAGGAAGATTAAGGATACGTTAAGCGTTGAGGTGATTGAGGCAAGCGTTGACGACTCACCACTCCTTGGAGTTTTCCTCGCCGGTAACGACAACGTGATACTGGCGCCGAGACTCATACGCGAGGAGGAGCTGGAGGAGCTTAGGGAGGCTGGGCTGAAGGTGCATGTAGTGCATAGCGCGTTAACAGCCTTAGGCAATGTAGTGCTCGCCAATAATAGGGCGGCGATATTCCATAAGGAGCTTGAGAAGCGCGAGGTAGAGTCCATGGTTAAGGAACTCGGTGTAAGTAGATATAGGGCAGGCTCGATAGCTGGGATACCGACGGTTGGGTCTGTGGCAGTAATTACTGATAGGGGCGGGGTAGTGCATCCTGACGTAGGTGACGACGAGCTTAAGGAACTCTCAGAATTCTTTGGTGTGCCGGTAGGTGTGGGAACGGTTAACTTCGGTGTAGCCTTTATTAAGACCGGCCTCGTAGCGAATAATTACGGGGCGCTGGTGGGGGATAGGACCACAGGCCCCGAGATCATGAGGATAATGAAGGCACTAAACATGGAGGGTGAGAGGATTGGGTGAGGTGAAGGTGTTTAGGGTTAAGGGCGTCGCCCTATTCAGCCCTGACAAGATTAGGGAGTGGCAGCCCTTCACGATAGACGTTATGGCGGTTAAGAAGGAGGACGCCATAGAGAAGGTGTACTCTGACCTAGGAAGTAAGCATAAGCTTAAGAGGGCACACATACGTATTCTCGAAGTCTTCGAAATACCGCCGGAGAAATCCAAGTACAAGTACATAAGGGATCTCGCAGCCCTCAAAGGGTGGGAACGTTGAGCGAAGCAACGATGAGCATGAATGAAGCGCTGGCTAGGCTGGCGGAGCTCCGCAGGTATATGGAGGCAATTCAAGCGCAGATAGATCAAGCAACACAGGAGCTTGAGGAGATAAGGTCGAGCACTAACGCTATTTCCGAACTTAAGAGAAGGCCTGATAGTGAGCTACTGATGCCAACCGATAGGCGCGGGCACGTGCTCTTTAAAGTTAAGGCCGTCGACCCCTCCAAGGTTTTAACGCATGTAGGGCTTGAGTACTTCGCTGAGGTAGATATTGAGAAGGCCGTTGAGATACTCACGATAAAAGAGAAGGAAGTGAAGGAAGTTCTAGGGACGTTACAGCAGGAGCTCAATAAGGTTGCCTCTGCATACAAGCAACTTCAAGACGCTGTCAACGCAGCCCTAGCGCGTGCGAGGGGCAAGGCCGGGGCAGGGCAGTAACGTCTCAAACACACACTACACATACAGTGTTGGCATGCGTCCAGTAGTTTTTACGGCATAGATGCGCGATCGGGTGGGCAGAAATGTTTGAAGGTTTAAGGAAAGCATTCACTAGTTTCACTAAGAAGCTAGGCGAGACCCTTGCGAGAAAGGAGTTAAGCGAGGAGGATTTTGAGAGGATATTTGAGGACTTTGAAATAACGTTACTTGAAGGGGATGTTGCTGTAGAGGCTGTTGAGAGACTTAAGGAACTCCTCAAGAAGGAGTTAGTGGGCCTTAAGGTTCCGAGGTTTAAGGGTGCTG
>JAMOVB010000134.1 GCA_027061705.1 Desulfurococcales archaeon | reverse complement strand
TTAACCTAATAACGGGCGTGTCGCCCATTATGTCGGCTATTGTGTAGCCAACCTTACCAGCCATTATTCATCCCTTGAACTGTTCTGTTTAAATGTTAAATACCATGCTTAACGATCTGGCGAAATAAGGTGCTTGAGCGTTAAGTATGGTTCGGCGCTCCATACCAACGATTAAGATAATCGTTATAGGGTTGCCTCACACCTCGTCCGGCCTCCCGTACTCACCAGAGAACTCGTCACCCACGTCCTCCTCCCGCCATGCTTTAGGACACCCCTTACCATACCTTATGATAGGCCCCGCAAGCTTAGTCAGCAGGACCACCCTAGAGGGTGTTGACTTGGACGCCACTCTATAGCCCGTCTCCTCAGCAAGCTTTCTGCTGAACTCCATAACTTCGGACATTGTGGGCATGTTCTCACGCGTTAACCTGCCGGTGGACCCGCCGACATGCATGTACGCCTTAACCTCAATGTACGTGGGTTCCGCCTCCCTCAGAAGCGCTGCGAACCCGCGTACATCCTCGTCCCCCATGTTAAAACCCTTAACGAGAGTCACCCTAACCACGGTCGGGCAGGAGAGCGTTGTTAGTAGGGATAGGGTCTCCAGAGTCGCTTCCCAGGCGCCGGGGGTTAACGGCCTGTTAAACTCCTTATACATTCTCTCATTCCACGCCTCGAGGGATACGTAGAGCTGCGTCGGCTCCTCATCAAGCGACGCTATGACATCCGGCCTAACACCACGCGTAACGACGAACGTGGTTAAGCCCCTCTTGTGGAAAGCTTGAAGCAACTCGCTGAAGCGCGGGTAGAGTAGGGGCTCCCCGGTCAACGATATTGCGACGTGCTTCGGGTTAACCGCCTCCTCCCAAAGCTCCCTAGGAACCCTATCCTTATACCCACTCACTATCCTCCTATGCTCCTCTATAGCGGCATCCGCCAGTATCTCCGGGTCGTCCACGTAGGGCAGCCTAGTGAGTTCCTCCCTCCTCAGCCCCATATCCTCGGGCCTTACTCTCCAGCAGTGCAGGCATGAATTCCAGCACCAGAGTATTGATGGGCTGAACTGAACGCAGCGGTGGGACTCTATGCCGTAGAACCTGCATTTATAGCAGAACCTACCCTCAACCAGGGCGTTATGTGTCCACAGGCACTTCTTTACTGCCGAATGCGTTCCTATCACATGGTACTTCTGCTTCTCAAGCCTTCTCAACGCCTTGGTTATGGGGTCCTTAAGTACGGGCATCAGCACTGCCAAGCCTTACCTAAGATCCAACCCTTAAAAACTGAATGAACATTATTGACCATAGTGGAGCATCATGCCCAAGTCGGGTGTTGTGTGCCACGGCGACTGCGATGGGATTATTTCAGCCTTCATATACATCAAGCACTACCTCATAGACTCGTGGCCGAGGAACGTCTCCATGGTCTTCACCCAGCCCTGGCGGGCCCAGATAGACTCGAGGAAAGTTGGCAGCGACCTAAGCGAGGTTGTCTTCCTAGACCTAGCGATTAGCGAGGAGTTCGCCAAATACCTCAGTAGGCTGGCAGGGAGTGTCGGGAGGCTAGTAATTATAGACCACCACATGAGCTCGGACGAGTACATAAGGGCTCTCGAGGGGAGGCCGAACGTCCGGATAGTGTGGAGGAGGTCGTCATCATGCCCGCGCCTAATGAAGGAGGTACTCAAGCCACACATGAATCCTTACGAGGAGTTCCTCGTCGATGTTGCAGACGTTTGCGAAGGTAGTGAGGCAAGGAGCCAGGAGGCAGCTAAGCTGGCCGACCTTATCAAGCTCTCTATAGCTAGGAATCCGGGAGACCTCGCCTACATGAAGCACCTTGTCGAGGCGATGCTCGAGGGTAGGGACCTACTAAGCGATCAAGAGCTCCTCAGCAGGGCTAGGATAGCTAAGTTCCTTCTTAAGAGGTTGCTTAAGATCATGAGTGAGAGGTCGCTTGAGGTTGCGGGAACGAAGATCGTCGCGCTAGACCTGTCGGAGTCGAGGATATATGCGGGCCTACTCGGTATAGCCGCGACTGAGTTCGCACGCATGAGTAGGAAGGACGTGGTACTGATACGTAGGGAGGAGGGTAAGGTCGTAGTTACTGTTAGGACGCTGAACGACAGGGCATACCGCATATGCCGGGAGCTGGCTACCAGGCTTGGCGGCAGGTTCGGCGGGCACGCTGAGGCGGCGTCCGCAACACTGCCGGACATGAGCTTAAGTGAGGCCATGCGTGAGGTGTCGGAGGTGGTTAGGCGTGTGCCTAGGGAGGTCAGAGCTACTAGGATGCGTAGAGCTAGGGGAGGTCCCGCAGCTGATTAGGAGGTGGTTTAAGCTAGCGACGATAGTGCTAGCGGCTAAGTGCAGTATCGAGTACAGCGGTAGGGCAGCAAGCAGCGCCTCAAGCGCTTGGAGGTTAGTGATACTGAAGGAGGACGGCACGATACTCATTCACGGGCCTGAAGGCAGGAACCCGATAAACTGGCAGCCTAAGGCGTACGTCACGGCAAGGCTTGAGGGGGACGGTAGGGTGGTGATTGAGGCGTTGAGAAGAAGGCCTAGGGAGGTGCTGAGAATATACGTTGAGGGCGACGTGGACGCCATGGTCGTGAGGCTGGGGCGGGGCAAGTTCCTCCTGCACGGCAGTGAGCAGGAGCTGACAGAGTACATAGCGCTCAACCCTAGCGTTATTGAGGAGGGAGCCCAGCTCGTCTCCAGGGAGGTTAGCACGCCGCACGGCAGGATAGACGTCGTGCTGAGGTCTAGGGACGGCAGCCTAATAGTTGTCGAGGTTAAGAGAGGGGTTGCAGACATAGACGCTGTCTACCAGCTGGGGAGGTACGTCAAGTACTACGAGTCGCTAGGCATCCGCGTTAAGGGGGTGCTGGCGTCACCGTCGCTGAGCCCTAATGCCCAGAAAGCACTGGCTGAGATGGGCTTTAAGCACGTTAAAGTAGATCCCAACATAGTAAAGCATGGGTTAAGAAAATGATCGTGGATACACACATACACCTGTGGGAGTTCAGCCGGGACGAGCGCAGGCGTCTCTGCAGGGACGACGGGCTGGTGATGCTCGCCGTCTCAGACGACCTGAGCTCCTCCTTAAAAACGATTGAGTTAAGGGGTGTTTGCAGTAACGCCTACCTAGCGGTAGGAATTCACCCCTGGGAAGTAGGTAACGCCAGTGACGGCGAGTTAGAGGAGGTGGTTAAGCTTATACCTAAGGCCGACGCCCTAGGGGAGGTCGGGCTGGACAGGAAGTTCGTCCCAAAAACGTATGAGAAGCAGTTGAGGTTCTTCAGCACGCTGGTTGAAGCGGCGGTCAAGTACGGGAAGCTAGTGTCGGTGCACGCCGCCGGCGCCTGGGGCGAGGTGATTGAGGGGCTGGAGTCGGCCGGCGTTAAGCACGCAATAATACACTGGTTCACAGGACCGCACACACTCCTAAAGAAGGTTGCCGACTTAGGGTACTTAATAGGCGTTAACCCCGCGGCCAAGATACAGAGGAAGGCGAGGGAGGTTATCAAGGTAGCCCCTCTCGAAATCCTCGTGACGGAGTCAGACGGCCCGTACAAGTATAGGGGCATGATGCTGACTCCGGCGCTCATCCCTGAGGTAATCAAGATAATAGCGGAGGTTAAGGGACTCAACACGCGGGAAGTTGAGGAGGCAGTGGCGGAGAACTTCAGAAGGCTTGTGAAGTCCGCCGGGCTCCCCGAACTCCCCGCGCTAACGCGGTGATGAGTGAACTGGCTACCGACCCGCCGCCGCGGGTGTGAGGAGTGACGCAGGCTCTGAGGCCCTAGCTGTAGGAAACCGTTTTTAACGCACCGCAAGACCTTCAAGGGGCGCTCATGTTGGGGGACTCGCTCAGCAGGCCTGAGGTAGCTGTTATTGGTGCTGGGATGTGGGGCAGGAACATCGTTAGGGTCTTCAAGGAGCTTGAGGGTGAGGGCGTAGTCACGCTTAAGGCCGT
>JAMOVB010000133.1 GCA_027061705.1 Desulfurococcales archaeon | reverse complement strand
TCAAGAGGCTGATGTACGGCTCTCTAAAGCCTTTGAGTGAAGTTCCTGTTAAGGTGACCAGCGACTCATTCTTAATTAGGGCATTAAGCCCTGATAAGAACCTGCTGACGGAGGTGTACATGCCCAGTACGGCGTTCGAATCCTTTGACGTCACCGCTGATACACTGCTAACTCTTGATAGAGACGAGTACGTTAAGGCTGTTAGAAGGGGCACTAAGCGAGATACTGTCACGCTCAGGTATGAGGATGGAGCTAAGCAACTTACCTTAACTCTGACTAACACCAAGACAGGGGCTGAGCGCTCCTACCAGATAAGCGTGCTTGAGACCGGGCGTGAGTTAATACAGTCGCTGGAGCTTGAACTGCCCGTCAGGTTTCAGATAGAGTCACGGGATCTGAAGAAGCTCGTATCTGACGCTAAGTTGATCGGTGATGAGTTAGAGCTTACGTATGAGGACGGGGAGTTAATAGCTAGGTGCGTCGCTGAGGGCAGATCCTTTGAGGAGCGTATGGGTCTTGATAGGCCTCTTCTCGCTTTGGAGTCTAAGGAAAGTAAAGTCACATGCAAGTATGATGTTGACCTGCTTAAGTCGATAGCTTCGACGTTCGAGGTTGCTGACGTAGTTACTGTTGAGTTCGGCAACGGCCTTCCTATGAGGATCTACATAACTACGGAGGATGGGTGCAAGGTTACATTCTGGGTCGCCCCCAGAGCTTAGGGTAAGTAACAGGCATTTTAGGCATAATCCGCGGGGTTTCGACCGCTACGCGTTAGTACGTAGACGAAGCCTCTGACGCTCGGGTCTGGCTCTCTTTTAAGTAATCCTGACCTGAGTAATCGCTTGATACATCCTCTTACGGACTTCACGTCGTAGTAACCTTCATTAAAAAGAGCTTGAATTATTTGGGTTGATGTTGCGGGGCCCTTACTCAGTACTTTAACCACTTCTTCACATCTGAGTTTCCGCCACAATAGCGTTACCCGTGTATCTTCTTATTCGCTTTCTTTATCTCCTCCTCCAGTATGTCTAATGCTTTCTGAGCTAGTTCCTCGCTTATGACTAGTGGTGGCGCTATTCTAATTGTTGAGAAGCCTGCCCCGATTATGGTTACTCCCTTCTTAAAGCACCCGTTGATAACTTCGGCAACCTCCTTCTTGGCATACTCCTTAGTCTTCCTGTCCTTAACTAACTCTATACCTATCATGAGTCCCTTGCCCCTAACGTCACCTATTATCTCATACTTGTCCATCCACTCCCTAGCCCTCTTGAGTATGGACTCGCCAACCTTCGAAGCGTTCTCAAGTAGCTTCTCGTCTCTCATTATGTTTATGACTTCCTTAGCGACCCTCAGCGCCACGGGGTTGCCGCCGAACGTGCTTGCATGCGACCCTGCAGGGAGGTTCATTATGTCCTTCCTCCCCGCGACCACACCTAGCGGTAGCCCCGAGGCAACCGCCTTAGCCATCGTTATGATGTCTGGCTTAACGTTCCAATGCTCGATGGCGAACCACTTGCCGGTCCTACCCATACCTGCCTGTACCTCGTCGTCAACGAGTAGTATGCCGTTCTCCCTAGTTAACTTCCTCAGCTTGGGGAAGAAGTCGTCGGGCGGGACTACATAGCCTCCCTCCCCCTGTATCGGCTCAACGAAGACTGCTGCGACCTCACTTGGGTCAACCATCCTCCTGAATATCCACTCCTCAATGAACCCTATGACGGCATCGCCACACTTCTCGGGGTCGGTCTCGAACGGGCATCTGTAGGGGTAGGGGTAGGGCACGTGTATGACGGCCGGCATTAGGGGCTGGAAGCCCTTCCTCTGAACAGGCTTGCTCGCAGTTAGGGCCATGGCCCCAGTAGTTCTCCCGTGGAACGCCCCTATGAACGCTATCACGTAGGGTCTCTTACCCTCACCATACCCTCTTGATATCTTTATTGAAGCCTCTATAGTCTCGGCACCGCTGTTTGCGAAGAAGAATTTACTGCCTCCCTCGATAGGGACTATCTTAGATAGCTCCTCCGAGTACTCCACTGCCTCCTCGTAGTAGAAGTCTGTGAGAGAGTAGTGCAGCAACTTCTCGGACTGCTCCCTGATGGCCTTCACTACGCGTGGGTGGCAGTGGCCCACGGACATTACGGCTAGGCCGGCGTTCATATCTAGGAATAAGTTGCCGTCAACGTCCTCGATGACGACGCCGTAAGCTCTCTTAGCCACTAACGGGTACCATCTAACGAATGACTGCATCAGTAAGCTCCTATCTCTAGATAGGAGTTCCCTAGCCTTAGGGCCTGGCGGCTCAACCACTATCTTAGGGATTTCCTCCGGCTTATATCTGTCGTAGTAGTAGAACAAATATGCTCACCCATAATTATTATTCGGCCGGGTATGAAAAAGTTTTATCAACCCAATGACATACCTGAAGCTAGTTGAATACGTTGATATCGGAACGTCAGACGGGGTGTCCCCTCCTCATCGTTACTGAACTCAGAGGATAGGGCATCATCACCTGCAGGCCATCGCGGCTTTAGTGTTCAGGGCTTAATTATATTATTGGCTAGCATCATCCTTAATCACTGCCACAACCCCTATTCAAAACGGTGGTCAGGGATGCCCTACCCGAGAGAGCTCGAGCTCATAGAGAAGTACGAGATAGGAGGCCAGCAGAGATTCAGGCTACGTATTAAGGGAACGAACATAATCCTAAACGTCGAGGCTCAGAGCGAGGAGGAGGCCTTAAGGAAGGCTGCCGAGTTAATGGTGAAGCTCAAGATGACTTAATGGTGGGGCCGCCGGGATTTGAACCCGGGACCACCAGCGCTCCGGCGGGGAATACGCCCCCAGGCTGGCATCCTAGCCAAGCTAGACGACGGCCCCTCAACCCAAGTCTACCTAAGTATAAGGCTCTTTATAAGCCTTTAACGCAGATTTCCTTCGGTGATCGCTTGAGGCTCTTCATCGCAGTGGAGATAGAGGATGAGGGCGTACTCAGAAAGATAATAGAGTTTCGAGACGCTGTGCTTGCATGTTCCAGAGGCTCTAGAGGTATGAAGGGGGTTGAGGATGAGAACATTCACATAACAATAAGGTTCATAGGGGAGGTGCCTGAGACGCTATTAAGCGACATTAAAGCATGCGTCGAGAGAGCCTCACGGGTGCCAAGATTCAAGGTCAGGGTTAAGGGTATAGGTGCATTCCCAAACCTTTCGAGACCAAGGGTTATATGGGTCGCTATTGAGGAGGGTAGTGAGGGGCTTAAGGAGCTACACAGGGCCATAGAGCCATGCATACGTAGCTTCGCAAAGCCTGAGAGAGGAGAGTACATACCGCATATAACGGTCGCTAGGGTTAAAGGAGGCATAGATAGGCTATGTTTGGCCAAGGTAATGGAGGAGTTTAAGAACGAGGATTTCGGCTCCTTCACCGTTACTAACGTAAGGCTTAAGAGAAGCGTGTTAAGGCCTTCAGGCCCGATTTACAGTGACTTACATAAGGTGAGTCTAGCAAATGAGCGGGAGGGAAGCAATACTTCGAGAAGCTGAGGCCGCAGAAATCTTAAGGAGGCTTAAGCCCAGCTTAAGACCCACTCAAGATGAGCTCCGCAGAGCGGCCGCAGCGTTCAGGGAGATTAAAGCCGTTATAGACGCTACCTTAAGTAGCGAGCTTAAGGGGATAGAGTACGTTGTAGAGCTTGAAGGCTCCGTAGCTAAGGGTACCGCAATCAGCGGCGACCTCGACTTAGACGTATTTATATTAATAGGCAGGAAGGACTTAAACAATCGCTGGTTAGAGACGCACGTCGTAGGCCCCCTAGTGAGAAGGTTTACATGCCTAGCAGGGTACCGCGTCAGCCTCAGGTACGCATCACACCCATACATACACTTGATAACGCCCTCGGGCATTGAAGCCGATATAGTGCCTGCCTATAGGGCACCTTCACCAGCAGCTATAGTGACCCCCGTGGACAGAACGCCATTCCATACCCGATACATTAAGGAACACCTGGCCGAGCCTCTTAAGGATGAAGTTAGGCTTCTTAAGAAATTCTTTAAATCGATAGGCGTGTACGGAGCCGAGATAAGGAATGAAGGGTTTTCAGGGTATCTTTGTGAGTTACTGATACTAAAGTATGGTAGCTTCCTTAACCTACTTAAGAATATCGTGCGGTGGCGCGAACCTCAGGTCATAGCTGTTGATGAGGGCGCGCTGGTAGAGGCTTCGGAGCTCAGGAAAGTGTTTAGGAACGCACCCCTCATTGTATTGGATCCTGTGGATCCAAGGCGAAATGCTGCCGCGTCAGTCTCCAGAAGATCATTCGCGCTGGCGATGGTAGCGTCCTACGAGTTCCTTCTTAACCCTGACGAGAAATTCTTCAATCCCGTCCACACGTACGAGGATCTAAACCGCCTTGAGACTGTGCTAAACTCTACAGGTAGGGCGGCCCTAATAATTTTCTGGAGAATGAAGCGCTCCACACCCCCCGACATTATGTGGGGCGAGGTTAAGAGCGCGGGTAGGTCGTTAGCCAACGTGCTTAGGTCGCGAAGCTATACCGTCACGGACGTTAGGTTCTGGGCTCACGAAGACTTAGGCATTTTGGCGGCGTATATTGAAATATTCAAGACTTTCGGTGATTACGTATTACGGAGAGGCCCGCCTAGAGCGGGTCCTGAAATGCTTAGGTTTATGCATAAGCACCTAGGCGATGTGCCGGTACGCGCGTGGATAGACCACGAAGGAACTCCCTATGCGGTCACCAAGGTTAGTAAGTCGTTCGTAGATATAGTCTTTGAGTACGTCAATACGCATAAGCTAAAACATGCTGAGGCAGTAGTTGTGTGTGAGCGTTTGAGAAACGCCGCTAGCTTTCTAAAGGAAAAAATAGCGCATAATTCCCCAGGTATCCTTACCGATTTTCTTTACTGGCTTACTGAGGCCGTACTTAAGACACCACCGTGGCTCGCGAGAGGTGTCTCCTCTAGCGGCTCGATGTAGACAGGAAGAGGCTTGACCCTGCCCTCAATTCTTACGTCATCAAGCGCGGGGACGCCTATAATCCTGCCGCACCTAGGGCACCTACCTCCTAGCTTTAACGAAAGCTCCGTAGGTGTTGGGAGGCCGAAGCAGTCCTGCCCCACTCTTTTAAATACGTAAATTACAGCCCCGCATTTTTTGCAGCGGAATATTACCGGCACTTAATAAACACCAATAGAAACTCTATGCATAAAGGTACATAACTGACATACCACTAAATACTGGTCGGTATTACTTTCAAGCGTATTTCCGTCTTAAGTGCCGAACTTAACTAAGTGTGCTGTTATTTGGCCTCGGTATTACTGGTATAAATTATTAATACCTGTTAATGCAGGTTTAATCTGCGGCAGAAGCATTCCCAGGCATGCTTAACTCCCACAAAGGTTTACCATCCTTAGTCTTTGGGGCAAGCCAATCGACTATCTCGCTTAGGTTATCACCCTCAACAACGATTCTCAGAGGCCCTAGCGGCGATTCCTCATCATACGTAACAAACGATAAGTGGCCTGCGTAAGCGCTTTGCTTATGCAGTTTAATCGTTATCCTCCCAGAGGCACTTAGGGAATTAAGCATGAGCTTTCTTGCAGTATCCAGTATGCGGTCCTGCCTAAGCAACGTATGTAATTTCTGAAGGGCCTCAACCCTATGGGAAACCGCAACCACCTCCATATACCTGCCCTTACCACCTTCGACAATCCTTATTTCATCGCTCCTTAAACTGAGGACGTTAGTAATGGCCCTCACCACCTTACCCCTGTCCTCCGTAGGCCTTAACTCACACCTAGCCTCTACGCGGAACATCACGCAATTCCTCCAGAACACGCTCAACCGCTTCCGACTTAATAACGCTTACATCATCATGTTCGTTAACCACCATCACATCGGCCAACGCGATAACCGAGCCTATGCCGAACGACAGCTCCCGATAATCCCTTTCCCTAAACTCCTCCCAAGTCTTGGGGTCGTCGGGCCTCCCCCTACGAACGAGCCTCTCAAACCTCCTGCGAGGAGATGCATGGACAGCAACCACTATGACTTTCCCAGCGCTCTCAAACCTTCCTATCTCATCTAAACTACGCACGCCATCGATAACCAATACTTTATGCCTGCTGAACTCCGGCGAGTTAACTTTCCGGAGGGTTAACTCAGCAACAGCGCACGGACCTAACTCCTCCCTCAATCTCCTTGCAAAGTCCATCATCGATTTAAGATCCCTACCAACACCCCTCCTACTGGCCTCCTCCCGAACGACATCCCCCATTATGATGAGGGGTGCCTTTAGGGCACGCGCTATTTCCCCAGATATTATCGACTTACCCGCGCCCGGCATTCCAGTGACGCATATGAAGACCCTGCCCGACAACCTACGCCCTTAAATCAACTACTCCACGATTTTAAAACAGAGCGTTACTTACTTCAGCCAGACCCTC
>JAMOVB010000132.1 GCA_027061705.1 Desulfurococcales archaeon | reverse complement strand
CCTAGTTAAGGGTGTTGAGGATGGGCTGAGGGAGTGTGGGGTGAGCCTCAAGCCCCTCCTGCCGAGGAAGGTCCCTCCAGGTGACGGAGGCGTTGCTCTGGGTCAGGTGGCCTTCCTACTTAGTGCCGGGTTCGCCGGACGATCCCCGCTTTGAGCGCTCCTCACCGCCGACGTCCTCATCAACGTATATGACGTCCCCCGCATACATCCTTACCCTCTCCCCGTCGTCGGTTTCTATGACTAGCGACCCGTCCCCATCAATATCGACTGCCGTGCCCGTGACCGTCTCCATAATCCCGATAACCTTAACCCTCTTCCCGAGGGTTTCAGAGTACCTCTTCCATTTCTCGAGGACCTCCTCAAGCCTGCCCTCACGCAGCAGTTGGTAGTAGTTGAAGAGCTTCATCAGAACCTTAGTCAGTAGCGGTAGCCTCGGGACGTTCCTGCCGAGTATCTCCTTAAGCGTGATGGCGACGTCCCTAACCTCCTCGGGCACCTCGTTATTCACGTTTATACCTATGCCTACGAGGACGTACTGCGGCCTGTCGGCCTCGAACCTGCCCTCAACGAGTATGCCGCAGACCTTCCTACCCTTGTAGACTACGTCGTTGGGCCACTTCAGCTTAACATCTATTCCGTAGAGCTCCCTAATGGTTTCAGCCACGGCGACCCCCGCCGCTATGGAGAGCAGTTGGAAGCCCCTCATGCGGGGCGGCTTAAGAAGCACTGTGAACCAAAGCCCTCCGGGAGGCGCGTACCACTCCCTACCCATCCTCCCCCTCCCGGCAGTCATCCTCTCGGCAAGCACTATGAGTCCCTCACGAACGCCTGCCTCCTTAATGAATAGCTCGGCAATGTCCTGCGTGGACCTGCAGGCATCGATGAAGTGGAGGAGGGGCCTCACCTTAACCTTATCCCTAAGCAACTCCATAACGTACTGCGGCGCCATACTCAACTCGTCACCCACCACGAGCCTATAGCCCTTCCTCGGATGGGACTCTATAGCATACCCCATCTCCCTAAGCTCCTCTATAACCCTATGCACGGTTGCTCTGGAAACACCCAACTCCTTAGCGAGTTCAGAGCCCCTCACGAACCCGCCGGCCCTTATGAGGCGGGAGAGTATCTTAGCTCCAAGCTCCCCATGCATCAACCTAAGACGCCCTAAGATACGATACGTCATCCCCTAAAATGAAGGCTACGTCTCCCAACACCGAACCTCGCAAGCACGGGCGGCAGAGTCTCCGAAGTCTGGAGAGCGAAACACACGCTGCAGTAAGCGACAGCAGCGGCGACCGCCTTAACCCTAAGCACGGCCGCCCTAAGGCCCCGGCCAGGCATGTCGACGCTGTAGGCTGCGAGTAGCTCGCTGAGGATGTGTGAGAGCACATAAGCAAGCTTGAGCGAGAGCGTCATGAGTATGGCGAAAGTCGGCGAGACCCTCGAGAAAACCCTGATAACGTCATACACGCTCGTCACAGACGCAATCGTCGTTGAGGTAAGCGTCAGTGTTAGAATGCGGAGGGAGGTTGTTAGGGTCCATGATGGTCCCAACCCGCTCAACCCATGCATGAAGGCCTGAACAGCCAGCGACAGGGCAGCGTACGTAAGGATGAAGGGGGAGGCGACAGCCAGTGATGCGGCGGTA
>JAMOVB010000131.1 GCA_027061705.1 Desulfurococcales archaeon | reverse complement strand
GCGGCGTTCTCAATAGCCCTCACCAGAACCTGAATCGGGTTCTCGCCGGTCTTAATGTGGATTATCTCGAAAGCCCTCTTAACTATGTTGTACGCTAGGTGCTTCTTACCCGCGTTCCTCCCGTGCCTCATCAGGTCATTCATAAGCCTCTCAACTATCGGGACCTCAGCCTTACCGAACCTGCGGTGCTCGTGCCTACCGCCCGTGTGCGGCAGGTACACAGGCCTCAGCGATATGTACTTCTTGAGGCTCGGGTCCCTAACGATCACGCCCTCAAACTTCCACTTACCGAACAGCTTTATCTCCACAGTCCTCGTGGCGTACTTCCCGACACTCATGACTGACCCCAACCCTACGCATTACGTCTGCAGAGCTTTAAAAGATTTTAAGTTGGACACTAAGCGAGAAATAGTTCACGGCAGGAGTTGATGCGGAGTGTGGAGGGAGGGTCAATCAACACTAATACGTGTGACGGACGTCGAGCCCTTCGTGACCGAGTCCGAGGACTTCGTCAGCGGCGCCCTAACATGCTACCTGGAGCGTGGAGGAAGCTTCGTACTCTACTACGTCCCGGTGGAGGTGGCTAGAGCTATAGCCAGGCTTAAGGCGCTGGACGAGGTTATCGAGATAGCTAACGACTTCCGCGACAGTATCTACGAGCTCCTCATAATGATGTCGCCGAAGCTGAGGGAGCTGGGGAACTCGATCGAGAGGGTGGTTATCGACGGGTATAATGAGAGGAGCGCTGCCTACAGCGCCAGCCTATACCTGAACGCCGACGGGATCGAGGTTAAGTACACGTTAATACCGAGCCACGCGATATTCCTGGCGCTACTCTTCAATAAACCGATATACGTGACTGAGGAGATAGTTAAGATTTCTCAGGAGCTTGAGGAGGATCTAAGCGATGACGACGCGTTCAAATTCCTTGACGAGTTCTGAGGGAAATAAGGGGTGCTTAGCGAACGGGCTTCTGCTTCTTACCCTTGATGAGGGCGTCGAGCGAAACGCCGTTAACCATTATGACCTTATACCTAACTCCCGGCAGGTCTCCCAGCGACTTACCCTGGCTGCCGCCGATCCCAGCTATGATTACCTCGTCGTGCTCGTCTATGAAGGTGACGCCGCCGTCGTAGGGGACGAAGGCCGTCACGACCTTACCGTTCTTGACTAGCTGGACCCTAACGCACTTCCTGAGCGCTGAGTTAGGCTGTCTCGCCTCAACACCTACCTTCTCGAGCACTATGCCCCTAGCCATCGGCGCGCCTCCGAGGGGGTCGTGCTTCTCCTTAAGCCTAAGCATCCTAATCCTGAATTCCCTCTGACTCCACCTGAACTTAAGCCTCTTCTGCTTCAGCTTCCTCGCAGCGTACAGGCCGTAGGGCGACTTCTTACCCGGCACCTTAAGCCCACCTCATGCCTAATTACGGGTATTTTCGGGCGGCTTATAAGCGTTAATGGCTCACGTAACGGAAACGACGTCTATGTCGTAGTACCTCTTTAAAATTAGCTTGGCCTTAGCGACGTTCCTGCCTCCCCTACCTATAGCTATCCCCCTATCGTCCGGCGCGACCCTAACGTACAGCACCTTACGCCCGTCGGGCATCTTATTCAGCCTAATCCCAAGGACCCTCGCCGGGAGGAATAT
>JAMOVB010000130.1 GCA_027061705.1 Desulfurococcales archaeon | reverse complement strand
GAATGCTGGTACGTCAGCGCAGCACGCAACATACTGCGCACGTACTTCGGGCTAACCCCCCACGGCCCTTGGGGCGGGGTAATGGCTACAATACAGTTCAAAACGCCGCCAACGCAACAGATGTATAGGCTCTGGGCTAACGAAGCGATAAAGTATGTCAAGCACATAGGTGGAAGAGTTGTTAAGGGCATCAACTACTATAAGTACAATAGTAACGGCAACTACCTACCCGCAATCTGCGTCGTAGTCCCTCCCAGCAACGCAAGCAAGCTTAAGGACGTGCCGCACGAGAGCATGTACGCCATAGGCTACTGCTACCCCAACGCTGCCGGGATCCTAACATACATGAACTTCGAACACCCGCCGCTAGTCAAGTACTTCATAGACCTCGTAATGATAACTATAGGCGACTACCCGCCATACTGGAGGATACCATCAATACTAGCCGGATGCGGTACTCTAATACTGATATTCCTAGCGCTCCGCAGAATGTTAGGGAAAGTTACCGGCGCGTTTCTAGGCGTCGCCGCGATGCTCTTAACCGTCTTCGACATAACGTTCAGATCCATGAGTATGGTGGCGATGCTGGACATATTCGTTGCTTTCTTTACATACCTAACGTACTACATGATGACTAGGAGGAGCTTAAGAGGAACGGCCATTGCCCTAGGCCTAGGCTTCATCAGCAAATGGACGGGCATATTCCAGGGTCTGCCAGCCTTAATAGGGTGGTTAAGGAGCAGGAGGAAACCCGCTGACGTCCTCCTATACCTAATTTACGTCCCAGCCGCGATGTTCGTGCTCTCAGCACTTCCCTTCATAATCCACGACGGCTTCATGACGTGGTGGGCCAACGGCGTCGCCGGAGCCATCAAGTGGCATTTAAGCATAAAGACTACGGGAGGCCCGCCTAAGGCACTGCCGTGGGACTGGATCATAGGGAGGAACCCCTTCCCGCTACACTACGTGTTCAACTCCAAGACAGGCCAGTGGGTCGCCGACCTAATAGCTGCTGGGAACCCCCCAATATACATGTTGCTGGTTGCCCTCTCGATATACGTCATACCGGCACTCAAGAAGCTTCCTGACAGAGGCCTCACCTGGGGCTTTACCTGGGGGACGTTCTTCGTGTACATACTGATCTACATACTCGGCGCTAAGACGCAGTACAGCTTCTACAGCGTCCAGGTGGTGCCGCTGTTCTACACGCTACTGGTTATTGAGATATACTACCTGCTGTCCCCGCCGAGGAACTTCATCGAAGTTGCTAGGAAGTGGTGGGACTGGATACTCACGTTCTGGGACTGGCTAACAGGGTATGCTGAGGTTAGGTTTAAGATCGAGGTGATTAGGAGGCCGCCCTCCAAGAAAGGCGCTGGGGTGGGCGGAGGCGCTACTTCCGAAACCGACCAGGGAGTGGGGGTGGATGAGCGTAGTAATATTTCCAGTAATGGTGAGTAATCGCTGAAGCCCTAACAACGCTTTTTAATTCACCCCCAATAAAGGGTCGGTGGTTAAAGGTGACTAAGAAATACGTGTTCGCGTTCGAGGAGGGTGACTGGAGGAATAAGAAGCTTCTCGGCGGTAAGGGGGCGTCGCTTGCGCAGATGACGCAGCTCGGGCTTCCAGTGCCTCCCGGCTTCACAATAACTACTGAGGCGTGCCGTGACTTCTACGCGCCGCGTAAGGAGGAGATCGATAAGATAGTGAAGGAGCTTGAGCGCAACCCGCCTCCTAAGGTCAGGGACGAGTTAATCAAGAGGATCTGGGAGATAATAAACTCCCTTGACCTGCCTGACGGACTCATGGATCAGGTTAGGGAGTACATGAAGAAGCTTGAGGAGAAGTCAGGCAAGCGCTTCGGGTCTCCGGAGAACCCGCTGCTCGTGTCGGTCAGGTCGGGCGCCGCTATCTCGATGCCCGGCATGATGGATACGGTCCTCAACCTAGGGCTGAACGATGAGGTCACCCCAGGTCTTGCCAAGCTGGCGAATAACGAGTGGTTCGCCTACGACGCGTACAGGAGATTCCTAGCGATGTTCGGCAGGATCGTGCTCGAGATACCTGAGGAGGTCTTCGATAAGGAGTTTGACAAGCTCGACGAGGAGTTCAGGAAGGAGGCTGAGGAGAAGTTTAAGGAGGAGCTTGAGGCCGTTAAGAAGCAGTTCCCGAAGTACAGCCTGAGGCTTGACGCCCAGCCGCCCAGGGAGGTGGCGCCCAACACCTGGAAGCTCGCTGTTGAGTATCTGAAGAAGCTAGTTGAGATATACAAGGAGGCGATCAAGAAGCACTGGGGCGAGTTCCCTCAGGATCCGTGGAAGCAGCTGGAGCTAGCGATTAAGGCGGTCTTCAGGTCGTGGATGAACCCAAGGGCAATATACTACAGGATAGCGAACAACATAACCCCCGACAAGGCCGACTGCACGGCCGTCAACATCGTCATGATGGTCTTCGGCAACATGGGCTGGGACTCGGGAACCGGTGTCTACTTCACTAGGGACCCCGCCACCGGCGAGAACAAGCCCTACGGTGAGTTCCTGCCCAACGCTCAGGGCGAGGACGTCGTCGCCGGCATTAGAACCCCGCTGAAGCTTGAGGAGCTGAAGGCCAGGATGCCGGAGGTTTACGACCAGCTGATTGAGGCGGGCAAGAAGCTTGAGCGCATAAACAAGGACGTCATGGATATTGAGTTCACCGTGGAGAGGAGGAAGCTGTACTTCCTGCAGAACAGGAAGGCTAAGATGACCCCCGCCGCTAGGGTTAAGACGGCTGTCGACATGGCTAAGGAAGGCATAATAACTAAGGAGGAGGCGATCCTTAAGGTCTCACCTGACGTCGTGCTGAAGCTCCTGTACCCGAGGATAGACCCGAAGGCCAAGGCAACGCCGATAGCTAAGGGTCTCCCAGCATCGCCCGGCGCAGTAAGCGGGCAGGTCGTCTTCCACCCGGACGACGCTGTTGAGTGGGCTAGGAAGGGTAAGAGAGTCATACTAGTTAGGGTTGAGACTAAGCCGGACGACGTGCACGGCTTCTACGCCGCTGTAGGCATACTCACGTCTAGGGGAGGGATGACGTCGCACGCCGCAGTAGTTGCTAGAGGCATAGGCAAGCCAGCCGTAGTCGGTGCTGAGGCTATCAAGATAGACTACGAGAAGAAGGAGTTCAGGGTTGGCGACATCGTCGTTAAGGAGGGTGACTGGATAACGATCGACGGCAGCACGGGCAACGTCTACGTAGGCAAGGTCCCGACGGTCGAGCCCGAGCTAATACCCGAGCTTCAGGAGCTACTGGCGTGGGCGGACAGCGTCAGGAGGCTCGGCGTTAGGGCGAATGCCGACGTGCCTGAAGATGCACGCATAGCTAGGAAGTTCGGTGCCGAGGGCATCGGACTGCTGAGGATCGAGAGGATGTTTAGGAAGCCGGAGCGCTTGAAGGCGCTGAGGAACGTCATACTCTCAGAGACCAGGGAGGAGAGGGTAGAGCACCTGAAGAAGCTGGCGGCGATGATCAAGCCGGACTTCAAGGAAATGCTTAAGATAATGGACGGCCTGCCAGTAGTGATTAGGCTAATAGACCCGCCGCTCCATGAGTTCCTGCCGGCCCCAGAGGAGCTGCTTAGGGAGCTCTATGAGGCCAAGATCGCGTACTACACGCTCAAGTCCTCGGAGGCTGTCAAGAACATAGCGCCCGACGTGCTGGAGGAGTACGAGAGGAAGATAGCTGAGCTCGAGGAGCTCTACAGAAGGGTTATGGTGCTTAAGGAGCACAACCCGATGATGGGCCACAGAGGAGTTAGGGTCGGCGTAACGTACCCGGAGATCTACTACTACCTAACGAGGGCTATGGTTGAGGCGGCCGCCGAGCTACTTAAGGAGGGCCACAACCCGAAGCTCGAGATAATGATACCGCAGGTGAGCGAGGTTAGGGAGATAGAGTACGTCAAGGAGAACGCAGTCCTACCAGCCATAAGGGACGTTGAGAAGGAGTACGGAATTAAGGTGCCTGTCAAGATAGGGACGATGGTTGAGACCGTTAGGGCGTGCCTAACGGCTAAGAAGCTCGCCAAGGCCGTAGACTTCTTCAGCTTCGGCACCAATGACCTGACGCAGGCGACCTTCAGCTTCAGCAGAGACGACGTGGAGAACAAGTTCCTGCCGCAGTACCTGGAGCTCGAGATACTCAAGTCAAACCCGTTCCAGACGCTGGATGTTGAGGGCGTAGGGAAGCTCGTGGCGATGGCCACGAAGGACGGTAAGGAGGCTAACCCACACCTAGAGGTCGGGATCTGCGGCGAGCACGGTGGCGACCCAGCATCCATAGAGTTCCTGCATAGGGCAGGTCTAGACTACGTCAGCGCCTCGCCCTTCAGGATCGTTGTGGCGAGGCTGGCTGCAGCCCACGCAGCCATAAAGTACGGCGGTAAGAAGGAGTGAACCGCAAAGCACCTAACCGTGTTTTAGCGGTAAACCCCTAAACAAGCTCACGCTCATCAACACCTTAGCCGATAGACCTTAGGAACGCCTCAACATGCGGTGATTCCTTAACAACCCTGAAGATCAGGCTAGTCATGCTCCTCTTAATGTGGGGCCTTCTAATAAGCCTCTTAATGAATGAGTCCAGCTCCGGAACGCTCTTAAAGCTGAGTATTATGGCGATGTCGTACTCGCCGGTTATGTCGTACACAGCCTTAACGTTCGGCTCGCGGGCTAGCTCACGCTCCACATCCTCAATATAAGCTCCCTCAACCTGAAGTAGGGTTATGGCGTTCACCTGATAGCCTAGGCTATGGTAGTCGATTAAAGCAGTATACCCTCTGATCAGCCCCTCCCTTTCAAGCCTCTTGACACGTTCCGCCACTGTAGAGGGGGACCTGCCTAGATCCCGCGCTAACTCCCTAATGCCTAGCCTGCCGTTAAGCGCCAGCAACTTGAGGAGCTGCAGGTCGATTTCATCCGGTTCACGCATCCGTCTATCCGCCCTTCTTTCGGTTTGGGCATGCATAAGCGTCACTCCTGCCAAGTAAATGTTCGGAAATACACAATAAAAGCTTATTATACGTTCGAATATGATGGGTAAGTTAGTGAACGGTTATGAAGGGAGATTACGCACAGGTGCCGGACGATATAGAGTGGGTAGACGTCCACTACGTGGATCTGAGAGGTAGGCTGCATTCCGTATCAGTAACGATTGACAGGGTTCTCAAGGCAAACATATTCTTCGACGGCTCGTCCGTAGACCTTCTCGACATCAGCGACAGCGATCTCCACCTAATACCCGATCTTAGAACCTTAACTAAGCTGCCGTGGGGGGAGGGCAGAGGCAGGGTAATGGCGGACATATGGTGCGACGGGACACCATTCTGGGGTAATTCAAGAGGGGTCGCTAGGAAGGCCTCAGAGTATCTGGCCTCGAACGGGCTTAGGGAGCGTATGGGTGCTGAGGTCGAGTTCTTCATCCATAAGGTGAGGTTCGAGGTCAGGAAGGGCTACATGCTTGCCGAGGTTGTGAACGATGAGGAAGGACCTGAGGGTAGCCTGCAGCCCAAGAGGGCGTATGAGGTGGCGGACTCGGTAAGCCCAACATCTAGCGTGAGGTGGGAGATAATCAGGTCCTTGAGGGAGATGGGTGTCAAGGCATCAATACACCACCATGAAGTAGCGCCCAACCAAGCGGAGATATCGACAGCGGCGCTAGACGCGCTTAGCCTCGGCGACGACATACTGACCATAAAGTTCGTGGCCAAGCACGTCGCCAGGGTATGGGGGTACGTAGCTAACTTCATGCCTAAACCGCTCTACGGTGATAACGGGTCTGGAATGCACATACACGTAAGCCTTTGGAGGGACGGGTACAACGTATTCAGCGACGACTCAGAGCCGGGCGGGGTGAGCCAGCTCTGCAGGTACTTCATTGGAGGGCTGCTGGAGCATGGCAGGGCCTTAGCGGCCCTAGTATCGCCGACGACGAACTCCTACAAGAGGCTGGTGCCGGGGTACGAGGCACCCATATACCTGGCCTGGGGTGTGGCGAACAGATCTGCCGCGGTAAGGGTTCCGAGGACATCCGACCCGGCTAAGAAGAGGATTGAGTTTAGGCCGCCTGACCCCATGGCTAACCCGTACCTAGCGGCCTCAGCAATACTGCTTGCTGGACTCGACGGCATAAGGCGTAAGATCGAGCCTGGAGACCCTATTCAGAGGAACATATACGCGATGAGCGAGCGTGAGTTGAGGGAGTTAGGGGTTAAGACACTGCCGAAGAGCTTAAGTGAAGCCCTCGACGAGCTGGAGAGCGACTGCGAGTTCCTGAAGCCCGTATTTCCGAGGCAGTTGCTTGAGAAGTACATCGAGGTTAAGAGGGCTGAGATAAGGAGGGTTGAGATACACCCGTCACCCGCCGAGTACCTTGAGTACCTATGGTAAGCCCTCTAAAGACCGCCCTAACCGAAGCTCAACAAACCCTCGTCCCAGGCTTAACGGGTTTCTCAACGGTCAATATGACGGGCGTGTCTCCGGGATCGCAGCCAGCTGCTAGCAGCATGCCCTGAGACTCCAGTCCGGCCATGCGCTTAGGCTTAAGATTAGC
>JAMOVB010000129.1 GCA_027061705.1 Desulfurococcales archaeon | reverse complement strand
CCCAATCTTATAGATCTCCCGCCGCCTTCTAACGACCTTAATCGCCTTTATCCCCGCCTCCTCAGGCTTAGTAAGTAGCTTCGTAGTGACGCCTGGCTCGACAATGCCGCCCTCGCCAACAACGCTATAGCCTAGGAAGACGTTCCGGCCTATAGTCGCTCCCTCGCCTATGAGTGACCACACTATCTCGCTGTAGCTACCTATTGTCGAGAGCTCCTCCACGTCCGTGAAGGGCCTGATGAACGTGTGCGTCCCCACTAAGCATCCCCTGCCTATGTATGCTGGCCCCTTGATCACGGCGTAGTGGTCAACCACAGCACCGTCCTCAATGACTACGGGTCCCTCAATAACTGCGGTCGGCGCTATCCTAGCCCTAGACGATATCCTGGATGAAGACCAGGTCCTCATGAGGTAGTAGGTTGCCTCAAGCAGGTTGACAGGGTAGCCTATGTCGACCCACCAGTCACCCCAGAGCGCTGTTCTGATCTCGCCGCCTGAACTCACGTACTCGTTTATCGCGTCCTCGATGCTGCCCAGCCTCTCTATGAGGTTAACTAGCTCCTTATTAAGAACAGCGATACCGCCGAAAGCGTACGCACCTTCGATAGCCTTCCTGGGCGACTCTATAAACTTACTCACGATGCCGCCAGCGTCAACAAGCACCGCGCCGTAGAGCCTAACGTCCTCCTCAGGCACGACTAGGAGTGCCGGCCTTCCAGAGTCAACGCCTGCGACATACGTTATTTCGTAAGCCCTCCAGTCCGTGAGCGTGTCCCCGTAAACCAGCAGTGCGCCCGAGGAGACCTCATCCTTAGCCTCCAGCAACGCCCCTACAATACCCTCGCTACTCTGCCTCCTCACCTCAAACTCGAGGACGCTCCCATACCTCACGGTAACGTCCTCAAACTCCTCGGGCCTGTCGCTAACTAGCGTAACCTTACGTGCCCCGGCCGCTATTAGGTTCTTAAGCACTATCTCTATGACTGACTCACCGCACACCTTGAGAAGCACCTTGGGCTTTCCGCCGGTCACGGGCCTCAAACCCGTCCCGGCACCGCCTGCCAGCACGACTACGCGCATGCCACGCGCACCCCACAACCTAAACAACCGTTACGGTCTTAGCTAGGTTCCTTGGCTTGTCGGGATCTAAGCCCTTCCTAACTGCCGTGTAGTACGCTATTAGCTGGTGCGGCACTATATACGCTACCGCGGCCGCCGCCTCGGTAAGGGGCGGCATTCTGAATGAAACGTCAACAGCTCTAAGCACTTCCTGCAGCGTGGCCGGCGCTACCGCAAGTGTCCAGGCGAGCCTAGCCCTCATCTCCTCGATGTTGCTTCTGAGTAGCCTCCCATCATGGCTTCCGAGGGCTGTGAAAACTACGGGGAATCCCTCCTCTATCAGAGCTATGGGACCGTGCTTAGACTCGCCGGCGGGGTAGGCCTCCGCGTGGACGTACGCTATCTCCTTAAGCTTCAACGCCCCCTCCATGGCTATGGGTAGGGCGTACCCCCTGCCTAGGTAGAAGGCGTTCGCGCATGACACCATCCTAGACGCTACGCGCCTAGCCCTAGCCTCATGTATAGCTATGATTGACGCGATGACCTCGGGGAGCCGGCGCAGGTCGGCAATCATCTCCGCAACACGCCCTCTGCCTAGGGAGCCGAGCCTCTCAGCTACGCGTAGGGCTAGGTACGCTAGCACCGCGACCTGCGTTGTGAAGGTCTTCGTTGCCGCCACACCTATCTCCGGCCCTGCACGCGTGTATATCGCTAGGTCCGACTCCCTAGGTATTGCTGAGTCAACAACGTTGGATAGTGCGATCGTTGTGGCTCCTCTCTCCTTAGCCTCCCGGACGGCCAGCAGGGTATCTATGGTTTCGCCGGACTGGCTCACAGCTATGACGACGTCGCCCTCACCGACAGGCTTCAGATGCCATGATGCCTCGGAAGAGATTATTGCTGAGGCCATCTTACCGGCTACGTTGCTTAGGAGCAGCGCTCCAAGCCTTGATGCGTGGTAGGATGTCCCAGCACCAACGAGTATGATGTTCTCAGCCTTAACTAGGGCGTCAACAACGGCGCCAACCTGATCCTCTAAACCAGCCAGCGTCGATGCCACAGCATTTGGCTGCTCGTGAATCTCCTTAAGCATGAAGTGCGGGTAGCCTCCCTTCATAGCCATCTCAACGGTCCATTCGACCAGCCTCACCCTGCCGCTGAAGTCTACGGGAGCCCATGAATCCCCGCTCCTGCGCTCGAGATGTATTCTGCTGGCCGTCACGTACCCTAGCTCGCCGTCGTGAAGTACGAGTATCTTGCGTGTGTATTCGAGAAACGCCGGTATGTCGCTCGCTATGAAGTTAAAGCCATCCCCAATACCTATCACTAAGGGGGAAGTCCCCCTAGCGAAGTATATCCTGTCCGGAGTGCTTACGTCGATCACGGCTAACGCGTACGCACCCTCAAGCAGCTCGACGCTCCTGCGGAATGCTTCGTACGTGCTCAGCCCACTACGTTTAAACTCCTCCATAAGGTGAGGGACTACCTCGGTGTCGGTGTTGGACACAAACCTATGGCCTCTCCTCACCAGCATATCCCTAAGCTCCTCGTAGTTCTCTATGATTCCGTTATGCACTACGGCTATAGTCCCAACGCAGTCTGTGTGGGGGTGGGCGTTAACGTCGCTTGGAACCCCGTGCGTCGCCCACCTAGTGTGGCCTATTCCTACGAGACCGTCGACCTCGTCGAACCCGAGCTTCCTTGAAACCTTATCTATCATGCCCTTAGACTTACGGACTACGAGCTTCCCCTCAGCAGTTATTATTGCGAAGCCTACGGAGTCATAGCCCCTGTACTCAAGCCTTTTGAGGGAGTCCCTTATGATAAGGCCGAGCCTCCTTCTCAGAGCACCTGAGCGCGTGACCACACCGACTATGCCGCAGGCCAAAAGACCGCCTCCCCCCTAAGACCGTAATCTATGTCGCGGGTGGAGGATAAAGGTTTCCGGACACTCCTCAAGCCCTCCTAAGCCCTGCCGCCAACCTCCCGATGTCGTAGTGGCCGAGTACCGGCTCAGGCGTTCTGAATACTGCGTAGCCTGAGCGAACCACTGAAGATCTGAGCAGCGCTACCCTGTCCGGCGCTAGCTCCATGAGCCGTAAGTACTCCTTGGGCGTGTCAAGCATCTCTAGGAATTCCCTCTCACTCCTCAGAATTATCTTAGTGTTCGTTAACTGTATGACTATCTTATGAACGTCCTTCGGCGAGTGAGTGGAGAATATTAGTCCAAGCCCCCTCGACCTGCCGAGCCTAGCTATCCTCGATATGAAGTCGGCAAGCAGCTCAACCTCCTCACGGCTCGTGCCCTCGGAGGGGAAGAACCTATGTGCCTCGTCGAGCACGACGAGGGCTGGCGTGGTGATTCCTGACCCCGACTTCTTCCAGACGTACAGATCCCGCAGGATCTCATAGGCTATTAGGTTGAGTATTAGAAAGTGCGCGCCGCGCATAGCGGCGTAGTCTAGGTCAACCACGACAGGGCCCTTGTAGTTCCTCATAACCGTCTCCATAGTCGGCATCCCGACAAGCCTCTTCTCAAGGATCACGTCAACCTCCTCAGCACTCGCTATGAAGTTCAGCGCCCTCTCCATGTTCTCCAAAGTTCTCAGGTGAAGCTTCATAACCCTCCTCACCTCTTCCATCCTCTCCTGAAATAGTCTGTGGAGGTGCGTGAAGTTAGCTATCCCGCCCGCAACGTTCTCCAAGTAACCTATGACATATCTCAAGTACACCTTAGCCTGCCTCGAGAAGAGCGGAAGTATCTCCAGATGGTCCCTTAGCTGAGCGTAAGTCAGAGATATTGGAACTACCTCAACGCTGAACTCCCTGCCACCTGCCCTGCAGTTGATGATTACCGAGTTAACCCATCCGAAGTCCCTGCCGCCCTCATTAACACTTAACTCCGGGTCGACGCCGTGGAATGCCCTCAGGATCTTGCCAACCCTCTCCATAACGTACTTGAGCGCTAACCTCACGAGCTTGCTGTCCCCTCTACGCACGGGCAGGAGTACGGTGACCCATGACGGGTAGTTCCTCAGCACGTCTTCGAAGCCACCTAATACGGCAGCGTCGGATGAGGGACTGGCGGGCGGCACCACTGTCTGCGTGTAGTCACCAGCAGCGTCGATTACGAGTAGCCTTGCCTCCGGCCATTGAGTCGTGATGGCGTACATTAAGTTCTTAATGAGTGTCGTCTTGCCGGCGCCAGTGGTGCCTACGACGAAGATGTGTTTGAAGAACTCCTGACGGGGGAGCTTAAGCGGTATCGTGCCCCCCGCTACGGGGGCGGAGCCCGTGTGAAGGTACCCCAGCACGATACCGTCTTGGGGCACTCCGATGACCTTCGCAAGCATGCCCGCGTCCGAGGGGATGGCGACGGGGGATTGGGGCTCTATGGGTGTTGAGACGGGCACACCGTCCTCATCGAGTAGTGGGGTGGCCTCAAGCAGGGCGTTGGTTAGTAGGCCTTCCTCATCCTCCTCAAGCCTTAGCGGTGCTAGTGATTCGAGCGTCGAGGCTAGGTCGGCCCTAACAACGCTGAGGACCCTAAGCCCGACCGCCTTTAAAGTCCTTAGATCCACGGCCACCAGGTAGTTGCCGACGCCTAGCGACGTTCCCTCCTCGTAATACGTTCTCGGATCGACCTCAACAATTGTCGGGGTTAGCTCCCCAGAGAGCTTGGAGGGAGTCTTCCTACTTACGACCCCAACAACTTTCCCTATCCTCGACGCCTTCTCGCGAGCCGCCCGTATCCGTCCGGATATGAATGACCTGAGCTCATCAACCCATTCATCACTCAACCTTAACACCTCCGTAAAGCAGCGGCACGCCGTTAAGCCTGAGAAGGGCTTCTAGGGCTGAGGCATTCTTAGACGCCACCTCCTTAGACAGCCTATCGGCTACATGCAACCTGTATGGCACGTAGGTCCCGTACGTTACTGGCGAATACGCTAGTTGTGAGAGTACCTCCCCGAGCTTACTGCCGAGCAGCTCGGCAGCCTCTCTAATGACCTCAACACGGAATATGGCGTATGCGGAGGCGCCTGCAGAAGGAGCTATTACGTACGCCATGAGCCTCTCCGGAACACCTCCGGCGGCCTTAACGCTCCACGGCCCTACGAGCGTCGGGCTACTGGGTAGCGCGCCTCTGAACAACTTCAGTATCGCTTGAACGTCCGTC
>JAMOVB010000128.1 GCA_027061705.1 Desulfurococcales archaeon | reverse complement strand
CGTTTAGTGCCGAATTACCTTACTCATGAATACGGGGTTTAAGGCGGGCTCATCTCGGGAGCCTTATTTTTCATGCGATGATAAGCAGTAAGGAGCTTAGGCTACGGTGGTGTTTATGGAGGCGTCTGAGCGCACGTTAATAGTATGCCCTTACTGCGGAGTGGGGTGCAGGCTCTACATCCGGTCGATAGGCGGCTACCCTATAGGGATTGAATACGCTTCCGACCTCGAAGGCATCGTTAATGAGAGGGGGAAGCTCTGCCCTAAAGGGAACGCCGTCCTCCAGTACCTCCTAAGCAAGGATAGGCTTAGGAAGCCCCTCAAGGCCGTTGAGGAGGGCAGGTTTAGGGAGGTTTCATGGAGGGACGCGTTGAGGGAGGTTGCGGAGAGGCTTAAGGAGATTAGAGCTAGGGACGGTGCCGACGCCGTCATGTTCTTCGGCTCGGCACGCACGTTTAACGAGCCGAACTACCTGATCCAGAAGCTCGCGAGGCTGTACGGCACGGATAACGTCGACCACTGCGCGAGGCTGTGCCACTCGGCCACGGTCTCAGGCCTTAGGATGACCTTAGGTGCCGGCGCGATGACGAACAGCTACGCCGACATAGGTGAGGCTGACTGCATAGTGATCTGGGGGCATAACTACGCCGAGACCCACCCAGTGGGCTTCAGGTACGTGCTTAAGGCTAGGGATAGGGGGGCTAAGGTCTACGTCGTGGATCCGAGGAGGACTAGGTCGGCGTGGTTTGCTGACGCCCACCTCCAGCTCCTGCCGGGCACCGACATAGCGTTGGCTAACGGCCTAATGCACGTGATAATTAAGGAGGAGCTCTACGATAAGGAGTTCGTCGCCAGGAGGACTAAGGGGTTCGAGAGGCTCGTTAAGGTTGTTGAGAAGTACCCTCCCGAGAGGGTTGAGTCGATAACCGGCGTGCCGAGGAAGCTGGTAGTCGATGTCGCCCGCACCTACGCCTCAGTCGATAAGGCAGTCATAACGTGGGCTATGGGGCTGACGCAGCACGTGTGCGGAACGGATAACGTTAGGGCCCTGGCAACCCTGGCGGCGATCTGCGGGCACCTGGGTAAGGAGGGGGCCGGCCTATCCCCTATGAGGGGTCAGAACAACGTGCAGGGGGCGTGCGACATGGGGGTGATGCCGGAGACGTTCCCCGGCTATAAGGACGTGGTTAAGGCGACGAGCGTCGAGTACTTTAAGAAGCTCTGGGGTGTTGAGACCCTACCCACCTCAGTGGGCTACACAGTCATGGAGGCGTGCGAGGCTGTTCACGAGGGTAAGGTTAAGGCGTACTACATAATGGGTGAGAACCCCGTAATCAGCGACGCCAACAGCAGCAGGGTTGTGGAGGCTCTGAAGAAGCTTGACTTCCTAGTGGTTCAAGACATATTCCTGACGGAGACGGCGGCGTATGCGGACATAGTCCTTCCGGCGGCGGCGCTGCCCGAGTGTGAGGGCTCGCTAACCAATACTGAGAGGAGGGTTCAGTGGTCGTTCAAGGCCGCAGACCCTCCGGGCGACGCTAGGCCTGACTGGTGGATACTAACGCAGGTCGCTAGGCTCGTAGGTCTCGAGAGTAAGTTCCCGTACTCAAGCGTCGAGGATGTTACTAAGGAGATATGCGCCGTAGTTCCCCAGTACAGGGGCATAACGCCGGGCAGGCTTAAGAAGTCGGTTAAGGGTATCCAGTG
>JAMOVB010000127.1 GCA_027061705.1 Desulfurococcales archaeon | reverse complement strand
TATCTCCTTAACCCTCCTCCTAATCTCCTCCTTCGGAACCCTCCGGACTTGAAGCGGGAAGGCTATGTTGTCGAACACCTTCATGTGCGGGTAGAGGGCCCAGTTCTGGAACACCATGCCGACGTCCCTCTCCTGCGGGGGCACGTACTTCCTGACCTTCCTGCCGTCAGCCATGACAACCTCCTTATCCCCGATCAGCACCCTACCCCTTGTCGGGACCTCCAGCCCCGCCAGTATCCTCAGGAAGGTGGTTTTGCCCGAGCCTGAGGGGCCGAGAACCACTAGGAACTCCTTATCCCTTACGTCGAGGTTGACGTTGTCGAGCGCGACGACCTTGGGAGGGAATATTTTCGTTAAATCCTCAACAGTTATGGAGACCATCTTATCACCCCTTAGCACCCGTACCTAAAACGAGTAGGCCTCTGATGAAGTACCTGCCGAGCACGATGAATATTATGAGGGGCGGGAGCGAGCCCAGGAGGGCTGCTGCGAACATCTTATTGTAGAACGTCCCGCTCTGGCCGACATAGCTGAATATCCTCAGCGTTACGAACTTCCCGTACCCCCTCGTCAGTATCAGCGGTATGAAGAAGTTATTCCACGACACTATCAGTATGAATATCAGCGTAGACACTATGCCGGGGCCCAGCACGGGGAGAACCACCCGCTTGAATATGCTGAACTCGTTAGCCCCGTCGACGACGGCGGCCTCTATCAGCTCGCTAGGTATTACCGACATGAATATGACCATTAGCAGGGCCGCCATCGGAGTGTAGTATATGAGGAAGCCGAAGGCCAGCCCTGGAAGCGTGTTGTAGAGGTTGAAGAACTTCAGTATGTGGACGAAGGGCACGAGAAGTGCTTGGTAGGGTGTGTAGGTCGCTATCGCTACAAGCATCATTAGGGTGTCGCTCAACTTACTCCTTCTACGCACTATCGCGTAGGCGCCTAACATCCCGAAGAATGTTGAGAGTACTGCGACCGGGATAACAACTATTGCCGTGTTGAGTAGCGTGGTTTTCATGGCGTTAGCCACGGAGGCCAGTGTCGAGAGGCTCGGGGCGTCCGGCGGGACGAAGATAGGTGTGTTCATAACCTCTGCTAAGGACTTTATCGAGCCGAGTATTAGGGAGTATATCGGGAACGCCCATATCACACCAAGCACTATTATGACGGCGTACGCGTACACCTTACTCCAGTATATCCTCACCGCACATCACCTCCTGATAATCCACCTCTTCAGCCCCCACATGGCGTAGGGTATTACTATGAAGGCGGAGATCACGATCACTATAATGGCGGTCGCCGAGGCCAGGCAGAAGTACTCTGACACGAACTTATTGTAGATGTACATAACCAACGTCATTGTGAAGGGGTTCATGAACAGCACTGAGAACGGCAGGGCGAACATCTGGATGGCGAAGAGCGCCAGGAATATAACGGAGATTATCAGCCCCTGCTTGGCATTCGGTATGACTATCCTAGTCATTATGGTGAACATGTCTGCCCCGTCCACCATGGCGCTCTCTATGAGTGACGCCCCGACATTATAGAACGCTGAGAGATACAGCATCGCCGTGAAGCCTGCGTACACCCACACGGAAACAAGGGCTAGGCTCCAGAAGGCGTTATTGCCTGTGAGCCATGCGGGCGTGGGCAGGCCGAGCTTATTCAGTATGATGTCTATACCCTTATACGGGTCGAAAATCCACCTCCATATAATGCCCACTACAACCATCGAGAGGCTCATCGGGTATATGAAGAACGACGTTAGAGCGTGCCTTACCTTAGGGCTCTTGAACTGGAATATGGCGGTCGCCAGCAGAAGCCCTATGACGTTGCCTAGGGATGCAAGAACCCCCACCCACATGAGAGTCTTCTTCAACGCTGCCTGAAACCAGAAGTCATTGAACAGCGTTATGAAGCTCTGGAGGCCTGTGAACACGGGCTTCGGGTTAAGGAGCGAGTAGTTTGTAAGGGATATGGATATGTTCCACGCTATGCCGTAGTAGAGGAAGCCCCCGAAAACAAGCACCGGAAGAAAGAACAGCACGAACGTACGTAACCTCATCTGCACCTCCTAATCACCCCCTCCCCCCACCGCCGAGGGTGTGGGGCTATCGCCCCCACTAGAGGAAGGTTTTGAGAGAAGAAAAGGAATTATGGTTTTCACCCCGAGCACAGGAGCTTACTTCTTAACCCACGGCGGTATGTAGCCGGCGAACGGGTGCTGCAGGCTCCCCATGAACATCCCGCTCGCCGACCACTCCTTGTACTCCTGATGTATTGCCCAGTCAATCATCTTATACCAGAGGTTAGTGTTGCCGGTCTGGGCGAGGAGTATGGAGGACTGCAGGAACTTCTGCCACACGTCGTCGAAGAGGCCGCCGTGAATCAGCGCGTACACGTAGTACTTAGCGGTGCTGTACTGCTTGACCTCCCACTTCTGGGCCTCGGTTGGGTATATGTTGAGCGGTGTGTTGGGGTAGTCGGTTATGGCTCCCTTAAGCGGGTTGAATATCTCCTGACCCTGCTTAGACGCGAAGAACTTGGCGAACAGCACACCGGCCTTAGCCTCAGGTCCCTTAGGCACCATTATACAGTCAATCACTAGGCTGTAGATCCCCTGAGTGCCTGGGAAGGGCTCCACAACTATGTCGGTGTTCTTAGTTATGTTGTCGATGGGGCTCAGCACGACCTTCGGGTACACGTCATGTATTAGCCCAACTACCCAGTCACCGTCGACGACGAAGGCGCCCTCACCCTTAATGAGGGCTGCGACGGCCGACGTCCAGTCAAGGCTCATCCAGTTGCTCGGGAATGTCTTGGAGAGGTTGACGAAGAGCTCAGTGGCCTTCTTAATGGCCGGGTCGTTCGGGTTGAGGGTACCGTACATGAACTCAATGTACTTCTTAGGACCTCCAACGGCTAGGAATAGCTGAGTCCACAGCATCGCCACGGTGAACTGGTCGGCACCGGCCTGCAGGAATGCGGGGACGCCGTGCTTCTTAAGAACCATGGCGTCGTACACCAGCTGCTTGAGCGTCCTAGGTATGGGTAGGCCGTACTTCTTGAGCACATGGATGTTTATGAAGAGTAGGTTAGCCCTGTGCAGGTCGACGGGCAGGCCGTAGAGATGGCCTGAAAGCATCGAGGCTATGGCTGCCGGCGTGTTGTAGAGGCCTATCTCCTTAGCAACGTTAGTCAGGTCAACGAAGCTCTTCGTGTGCTGGGGCGCCGCCATGAAGTAGCTTATCTGCTCGGCCGACGCGTGAACCTGGAAGGCAGCCGGAGGCTTCCCAGCCATTATGAGGGCAAGTATGGCGAACTTAGCGTTAACGCCGGCCCCTCCAGGCACTGCGGTCTTAATGACGGTTATGTGGTACTTCTGCTCGAACGCGTGGATTAAGGCGTCGATAGCGAATCTCTCCAGACCTGCCCACCAGGTGTAGAACGTTATCTTCTTAGGCAACCCCGTCGTGACGGTGGATGTCGTCGTAGGCGTTACGGTCGAGGTGACCGACGTCGTGGTCGTCTTAACGGAAGTGCTGACCATAGTCTTAGTAATCGCTTTCGTTGCTGTGGTCGTGATAGCGACAGTCTTAGTAACGGTAGTTGTGTACGGCTTAGTAACGGTTACGGTAACAGTACGTGGTGCCGGCACGTGAATCCTCGATATAGTCGCGTAGTAGGTGCCTACGCCAACCACTATTGCAGTAACTATAACACCTATAATAATGCCAGCAGCTGCACGTGATATTGCTCGACGAGCAAACGACACTGACAACACCATAAAGTATCTTGGTCTTATCTTAAAAAATTTTACCCATATTAAAATGAATTCCGCTGAAATATTGCACAAATATCATTGAAGTATTAAAGGATTAGCTTACGCAGGAATTGCCGCTAATAATCATAAACAATTCATTAAAGCAAACCATACAGTATCGCTTCTGAAACCTTCACATAATGCTTCTATTATCTAACTCGGTTATAACATTCTATACTACTAAAGCGAAATGTTAAAGAAGCTAATACCAGTCTGAAATATGTGCTCATTAGAAAGTAAGCTGTGTTATTAGACGATACTCTTTAAATATGTTTAAATTCTACATCAGATGTGTTAGTATTCCTATAAAGTAGTATTGAGCCACAATACTTCGGACATATGAATATTTAGAAATATGTAACTACAGCATACAAATATAGCGACTAATTAACCATTGCGGGCAGGCAGAGTGGAAAAAAGATTCTGCTGAAGGCCGACCCGCACGCACCTTACTGCCTTAGTCCCTCTCGACGAGCGTTATTAGCTCGCCGTGCCTGTTGAGCCAGAGGTCGACGGTGTGTTCGGACTCGTCCCTCCTTAGGTGCACCTTAACCCTGATCAGCAGTCTGTCTCCGAAGAACTCGGCGGAGTGGACTACATGTCTCCGTAGGCCCGTGCCGTACGCCTGCTCAAGGTGTATGCGGGCCAGCCTGTGAAGGTCTCCTAAGGTGTGCTTACGCATTCTTAAAACCAAGGAGGCTGAACCCCACATACGTTAGGGTGTGGGGACAGATAAACCTTACTGCTTACCCTTTCTCAAGAAGGTGTGGGCGATTGCCGAAACCGCGGCTGAGGCCGCCGCGACCGCCAGCACGGGCCATAGCTTAGGCCAGAGGCTGACCTCAAGCACTATCCTGCAGTCCCATAGGCTGCCGCATGATGAGCCGTTGCAGCCGCCGGAGTTGAGCACTATGACGGTGTCGTTACTAACGTTACCCACCCGCAGCACTAGGGGTTTGCCGGGGGCGACGACGTAATTCTTAGGTAGGGAGGGGATAACGCCGCGACTCGCGATGTACCCGACACGTACGACAGTCCTAACGCTGCAGTAGACGTTAACTGACGTCACGCCGTAGGCTCTCAGCACGCTGCCATGTATTGTTGGGGTTCCCTGGTAGACCGAGGGCTTCATGTAGGCCCAGTTAATGGCTAGGAAGGCGGCCGCAACCAGCGCCGTGACGGCTAGAGCTAGGAACGCATCCCTAACCAGTATTAGGTGCCAGCGACTCATAGCCTAACACACCTCCTCATAAACACCTTAGGCGGTAGGGTCAGGGCTAGCGCTATGAGGGCGGCGTCAAAGACTATAGACAGGGCCAGCACGTTAGGCGGGAGGGGCTTCTGCGAGAAGCGGGCAGCGTCAAGCATGGGGTACCAGGCCAGCGCCCCCTGCATGCATAGGGATTTCGGGAGGAACGACGTGAATAGGCCTGCAGCGATGAAGGCGTACTGCCTTAAGCCGCCTGCAACGCCCGCTAGGAGTATTATGAATTCATTGCGGAGGATGGGCACAGCCATAGGCACTAAGCTCCCAACTAGCGCCACCACCGAGGCGTCGCCAACTATCTGAAGCGCTAGGTGCTCGATAGCGGGCAGGGTGAGTAGCTCCACGCTAGACGCCAGCGCGCCGATTACGTAGGCAGCTACGGCGGCGTAGAACACCAGCATCCTCTCCAGAATCAGCTTAGGTAGCGGGGCGCCCAAGCCCGAATGGACTGCCAGCCAACCAACCCTAAGCTCATGCACTAGGGCCTCATAGATAACCACGGCCAGCACGACTAGGGCGGCGCCGCGGATTAAGGAGACCGAATTACTGAGGGTGGACACCTGCCCCCAGCCCGTAAGCATTGCCGCTAACGAGGCCGCAGCACCGGCTATCCCGGAAGCCAGTATTATGGCGAACCACCTCACACCCCCTCACCCCCGAAGATGGTGGCGTATAGGGCCTTGAGACCGCCCACCTCAACCCTCCTAACCCCGCCAACACCTGAGAGTATTGAGAACCCATCCTCACCGCACCTGAAGACTACGCTCGAGCTACTCACGTGCACCACCTCAACGCCTGCGTCGGTCAATACCCTCAGGACGGAGTCCCTAGCGCCCCTCTCAAACCAAGCTATGCATAAGTCCCTACTACCCTCAACGCTGCCTAGGTACGCCACCCTACCGCCCTTAAGGAATAGGACGTCCGTAGCCAGGTCATCGAGGTACTCGTAGGTATGCGTAGTCACAACGAACGAGGCCCCGCCGTCCAGGTAGTTAGCTATCAGGTTGCGGAGCCTACCACGCGAATTCATATCTAGGTTAGAGCTAGGCTCGTCCAGCAGGTATAGGCTCGACCTAATCGCTAGGGCTAACGACACGTAAACCTTAACCCTCTCACCAGCTGAGAGGCTGCCCAACCTCCTACCCCAGAACTCCCGAGGGTCGAGGCCGAGGAAGCTTAGGTTCGAGCGAACCGCATCAACATCAACCCCTCTGAACGCCTGAACAGACTCAACAAAATCCGCGACCCTCACCCTCGACGGGGGCAGGGACTCCCTAACGTAGGGCGGGCCACCGCCAACCCGCGGGACATCCTCACACCTAACGCCGAGGACTCTGCAGCCACCCTCCTCAGGCACGATGAGGCCCGAGATAACGTTGAGTAGCGTGGTCTTCCCAGCCCCGTTAGGGCCGGCGATAACGAGCACGCCCCCGCCGAACGACAGGCTCACGCCGTCCAACGCCCTCTTACGGCCGAACGACACCCTAACACCATCAAGCCTAAGGAGCTCTCCCATACTTACCCACCTGCCCTAGAACCAAGTATGTTGAAGCGGCGGCTAACGCCGCGAGGATCAGCATGAACGCGAGTGAGCCCCTATAGAACCGGCTATTCACTACAAAGCATGCTTGAGGCTTGAGGGA
>JAMOVB010000126.1 GCA_027061705.1 Desulfurococcales archaeon | reverse complement strand
CATCAATGGACACCACCTTGAAGCTCGCGGGTAGAGGGTATAGAGTAGTTGACCTGCAGTCAATAGACCACATTGACGTGTACGTCGACTCCGCCGATGAGGTTGACGGCAGCGGCAGGATGATTAAGGGAGGCGGCGGCGCGTTCCTCCGGGAGAAGGTTCTCGCCTCCTACTCGCGAAGGGCTATCTTCGTTGTAGACGAGTGCAAGCTCGTCGGCAGGCTGGGTGAGAAGCACCCGGTGCCCGTGGAGGTCGTTCCCTACGCCCTATCGATGGTCTTAAGCAGGCTGCGTAGCATGGGCCTCAAGGCGGCGCCGAGGGTTAGCGGCGGTAAGATGGGTCCCGTAGTTAGCGATAGCTTAGGCGTAATAGTTGATGTCCAAGTCCCTAGGGATGTCGAGCCCGAGCGTCTGGATTCTATATTTAGATCCGTCGTCGGAGTTGTTGAGACAGGGTTCTTCCTCCGCGAAGCTACGGTGGTCTACGTGGGGTTGCTTGACGGCAGGGTTAAAACTATAGTTGGGCCTAGAGGTAGCGGTTAGTTCGCGGTAGCGCCTTTCCTTAGCAGGTATTCGTAGGCTGAGAGGGCTGCGACAGCGCCCTCAGCAGCCGCCGTGATCACCTGGTCGAACTTCTTCTTATGAGGGCCCGCGGTGCAGTCGCCCGCAGCGTATATCCCCTCGACGCTAGTCTCCTGGCCGGGCCCCACGACAACGTATCCCTTTTCATCGGTTTTGAGGCCTATCTTAGTGAAGAACTCCTTAGGAGGTTCCGACCCGACCTCTATTACAACGCCGCTAACGCTCAACACCCTCTCCTCACCCGTCCTAACGTCTCTAACCTTGACCCACTCCACAGATCTCTCCCCACCGATCTCCGTCACCACAGCGTTCAGTATAGGAACTATCCTCTCATTCCTTTTTATGAGGTCTACGTACGCCTTAAACGCTCTGAACTCGCCACGCCTATGTATTAGGTACACGGTTGGCGAGTATATTGCTAGGAGAAGCGCCGCTTGAAGTGCCGCGTTACCCCCTCCTACGACGGCCACCTTCCTGCCTTTGAATAGCGGGGCGTCGCAAGGTGCGCAGTAACTAACGCCTCTGCCCTTGAATTCCCTCTCTCCAGGCACGCCTAGCTCCCTCCTCCGGCTGCCGACGGCTATTATTACGGCCTTACATACGTAGGTAGCGCCTCCCGCGCTGACTTTGAAGGTGCTGCCCTCCCTTCTGATGTCGTCGACTCTAGCTAGGATTATCGGCACCGAGTACTTACGCACGTGCTCCTCGAACCTTCTGGCGAGCTCGGGCCCCATAATGTTCGGTATGCCGAGGTAGTCGTCAATCACTCCAGCCTCAGTTATCGCGCCTCCGACCTTCTCCGTTATAATCGCTGTTCTGACGCCAAACCTAGCTAGGTAGAGGGCTGCTGAAAGCCCTGCCGGGCCGCCGCCAACCACTATGGCGTCGTACTCCCCGCCCGGCGTTTGTGGGGTTAAGCCAAGTCTAAATTTCATTACGCGCACCAAACCATACGTACGGAAACCGTAAAATATGTTTTACGCGACGCGCACCTAAACGCGGTTCATGATGATTGGTAAGGCCGGGTGATGAGGGGTTGAGGAGAGGGAGGCTTAAGCTCGTAGTGTCTGGCGAGGTGCGGTCGCTAGGTATATTCGCGGCGTACTCCTACTGCGGAGGGCTTAAGGCCGAGGTT
>JAMOVB010000125.1 GCA_027061705.1 Desulfurococcales archaeon | reverse complement strand
TTTCCGAGCCGCTACCTCTGAAGTAGAGCTTAACCGCAACACCTCCTTTGACGAACTTAGCGCCTACCTCAGTGCTGTAGACCCTTAACGGTAGCTCGAGCAGGTGATCGCCTACGAAGGCATAGGCATGAAGGTAGAGGGGGTCAATGCCCTTGGGATTAGCTCCTAAGGCTTCCGAGTAGTTAAGTATTGCCGGCCTGCCGGCGAGGAGGGTTTTATAAAGGCTGCGCACACCGAGGGGTAGGCTCGGGCTTTGACTGTGGGGTGTTTGCTGTGTGTGGATCGCCAAGCACGGCTGTATGAGCGTGGATACTGCTACCACCGCGGCTATTATGGCCACTGTCTCTCTTGTGTGGAATCAAGAGCGCCACCGGGAGATCCCTTTTATGGAATTCTTTATAAGGATTATTCTCAATAAGGGTTTTCAATATGTAGATATGTGTGCAGGTGCATTTCAGGTATGCTACGCTGATGCCGCGACGCTCTTGACCCAACGCCAGTAGCTACTGCCGGTTAGAATGCCTAACCTAGTGTATGGGTTGGTTCGTTGGTTTACGGACCGCGGGTCGCGGCGCTCTTGATGATGCTTAAGCAATAAAAGGGGGCCTCCCTCAAGGCGTTCTGCGTTTGAGGCGTTCCCTAGCTTTAGGCGCTCCCTGCGCGCCCCGCGTTCATGCGTGCTTGCGCGGTGTGCAAGCAATAAGGTGTTTGGCGTTGACCTCCTTATTGAGGTGTGTTCATGGGTTCGGCGTTGGTTAGGGTTGTCGGAGGATCGGGTGTGTACGTGGTTGACGGGGTTAGGACGCCCTTCGGTAAGTTCGGCAGGTCGTTGAGGGGCGTGCCTGCGGTCGAGCTCGGGGCCTTAACGGCTGCTGAGGCCTTACGTAGGGCGGGTCTTGAGCCTGGGGATGTTGAGTTAGTGGTTTACGGGCACGTGATTAGGGGAGGTACGGGCATGAATACCGCTAGGCAGGTCGCGCTTAAGGCCGGGATCCCTGAGCGTGTTGAGGCGCTCACCGTGGATATGGTCTGCGCCAGCGGGCTGTTCGCCGCCTGCCTAGCCTCAACCCTGATGGAGGGCGGTGTCACTAGGATCGCATTGGTCGGGGGTATGGAGTCCATGAGCTCGGCACCCTTCCTACTCCCCCCGGCGGTTAGGTGGGGCGTTAAGTTCGTCTACGGCGCCGGTATCGTGGCGCCGGACTCCATGGTTGCTGACGGGCTTAGGGACCCTGTCAGCGGTGACGTGATGGGTGTTGAGGCCGATGAGGCCGCTAGGGAGGCCGGGGCTAGTAGGGAGGACCTGGACGTCATAGGGCTTGTCAGCCACCTACGCGCGGCTAAGGCGTGGAGGGACGGGGTTATCGGGAGGTTCGTGGTTCCCGTGGAGGTCGGCGGTAAGGTGCTTCTTGAGGCTGACGAGGGTGTTAGGCCGGACACTAGCTTGGAGAAGTTGCGCAGGCTTAAGCCGGCGTTCGGCCCCAACGGCCTCCACACGGCCGGGACCAGCAGCCAGTTGAGCGACGGCGCCGCGTCGCTAGTGCTTGCGAGCGGCGGCGCTGTCGAGGAGCTCGGCCTCAGGGCTAGGGCGAGGCTCGTGGGGTGGTCTGCCGTTGGCTGTAACCCCAAGCGCTTCTGCCTAGCCCCGGCTAAGGCGGTTAAGCTACTGCTTAAGGCTCTGGGGTGGGGAGTCGGCGACGTCGACTATTGGGAGAATCATCAGGCGTTCGCCGTCAGCGACTACGTCTTCATGAAGGAGTTAGGCGTTAGCATGAGGAGGCTTAACCTGCACGGCGGGGCGATAGCTGTGGGGCACCCGCTCGGCGCGAGCGGGGCTAGGGCGTTGCTCGAGGCTATAAACGTTCTGGAAACCCGCGGGTGGGTTAGGGCGGTTGTGAGCGTCTGCCACGGGCTCGGAGGGGCTGTCGCCGCCGCCCTAAAACTCACCTGAAGCCAGCCAACCCCATCTTCTCAGGATTCGTTAGGCCCACGATGCTCGTTGCCAGCCTCGGATCCCCGAGCGCGGCCGTCAGCTCCGCCTGAAGCCTCTGCTGAACAAGGTTCAGCAGGTCCGACCTAACCCGACACATCCCGTCGACAAGGTCTATCGGGTGCGGAACCCCGTTAATCCCTGTTAGCGACGCTAGGTACGATACGAGATCATCAAGCGCCAACCCCTCGCTAGGCCACAGCTCGGCCCTAGTAGCCACGGCGAAGTACGTGGGGGTCCGCGCCTTGTAGATGGCTACCCGCACCGACGCGGCGTGCTCACACGCACTGCAGATGCTTTCTATCCATCTAGCCCTGCTCTTGAGCACAGCTACGTCCTCTTCGCTTAAGCGGTCTTTAAATAGGTTTAGATACTCTCTTATGGAATAGCTGATGTCACGGTATGTACCCATGCTTATCCACTCCCCGGAATTTAGGATATACGTTGCTAACGCCTTATCATTAAGATTTATTTTAGGCTCTCGAAGCATGTGTTGAAGGTCACTCCCGTATGCTCTTTTTATTACTCCCGCTAACGCCGTGTTTGTCCTATCTGCAAGATCGAGCATGTCCTCGGTCAGTTCCAGAACTTTGCCGTATAGCTTGAGAAGCGCTCTAGATGCTCTTATTCTAGTGATGCTTGAGGGTGTGCGAGGGAACAGCTCGCCATCAATAAGTATTACATCAACATCCGCCCTGCCCTCTTTTTTAAGCTTCAGTATATTGAGTATAAACTCACGCTCGATAATTTTAGAGAGCGGAATTACTAGGCCCTCCTCCTCCACGAACTTAATGAATCCTACTTTACTGGCAGGTAGGATACCGCCAACACTGGCATTGGTTATATGTGCTCTAATGATAACTATTAGTCTCCCGCCTATCAGCTCTAGTGCAGGCGAGGTGAAGCCCGTATCTAGGGCTAGATACTTAAGGCTTCTGAGCCCCTCTGCTTCTTTAATGCCCTTAAGAAGGCTTAGGCTTTTCAGCTTCTGTCTAACCCTGCCTAACACCTCCTTAAAGCCGGCTACGGCCTCAGCTATCCTGCTGGCCTCCTCCCGGAGGCCTTCTAGGACGGCCTCAACCACGGGCTCCTCCGGGATCTCCTCAACCCACGGTGTTGGGGGTAGCCGGCCCTGCTCAGCCGCCAACGTCCCTCACCTTGATCAGCACGGGTATTTTGAGTGGGTTCATTAGGCCAGCTACGTAGAACTCCCTGCGCTCGAGGAGGGCTAGAGCGTCCTCACTTATCCCCGCTAGGTTCATGTAGCCGCTGAGTTCGTTGAAGTCCGTTGGTGTTTGGAGCTTGCTGAATATCCACGTGTTTATATTGCCTCTGACCTCCGGATCCAGATCCATGGCCCTCTGACTTACGAGGACTAGGCCTAAGCCCCACTTCCTTCCCTCCCTAGCAACCCTAGCCACGGCGTTCCTTGAGGCGCCGCAGAACCTGCAGGCGTAGTTGTGGGCCTCGTCTATGATGACAATAGTATTTATAGGCTTCTTCTCCTTCTCAACCGCCTTCCAGAGCTCGTCTAGGACGGTAGCAATGACGTGCCTACGTACCGCTATGTCCTCCGTGCTTAAGTCAACTACGGCCAGTTTACTCTCTCGGCACTTTTCTATAACTTCGTAAGGCCTTACGTTCCTGTTACTTAATGAGTTGAAGAACGAGTCACCGAGCTTCAGGTCCACTGCTGTGAAAGACCTTATCTTAACGGATTCCTTACCTCTTGAAGCTAGGTACTCGATAACGCTGTCTAAAGCTTTCTTGAACTCTGCCCTGCTCCACTCGACGTCAGTTACGGAGCTTAAGTCTATTTTATCCAGGTTCTCTAGAAGGCGGTTTACCTCTAGGACGCTATTATCGGCAATAGCGCCGTATGAGTACCGCGGCTGCCGCAACCAAGACTTCCTCCGTGCTACGGGCTTAACCGGAGCCTGCTCCTCCCCGCCTGCCTCCTCAGCCTCCCTATTCTCCTCCTTCGACGAGCTCTTACTCCATGCATAGTACAGTACCGCTAACGAGATGTATGGGTCGTAAGTATTTCTGTAGAGGCCTGTCCTATCTAGAATCATGTCGGCAACCGTAGCGGCGTCAAGACTTATCCTTGAGGCGTTGATAACGTAGTCCATTCCCGTGTGGTCGAAAACTATTACCCTGTAGTCCGTCTTCCTCAGTATCTCGTCGATCAGCGCTCTAACCAAGCATGACTTACCGCTCCCGGTAGCACCGACAATCGCGACGTGGTAAGGAAGCCATTTAGGGTTTAGAGGTACCTCTATCCCGCTATAGCTATGCTTCCCGATAACCAGCCCTTCACCTAGGTCTAAAGTTAGGTCCTTGCTACTCTCAACAACGTATACTTTCGAGCCGGGGTTCGGCGGGAGCTGGGGCTTTCTGACCCTACCGCCCTCAATAACGCCTATTATGGAGGCGTACACGGCCGTGTAGGGTAGCGTGCCGACGTCAGTTAAACTTGGGTCGTCGACATAGCTAGTCCTCCTGTAGGCGCTTAGGAAGGGCTCATACCTCCTAGCATTCCTCAGCACGCCCAAGTACTTAAAGCCCCTACCAACATCGTCAATAAGGACAAACTGCTCCTCCTTAGCAAACATCTCAACAGCATCCCAAACTATGACCGGGGCCCGTGTAGTGGTGGAACCACTACCCACAATCCCCAACATCTTCAAACCAAAAGCACCCCAATACAAACCCAGCAAACAAGCCTAATTTACCTAATCATATAAGAGCAAAGCCAAAGCAAAAACAGGGAGGTAATACCGGCAAAAACCAAAGAAACAACACCATAATACCCAGCAAACCTAAAGTTACTTTCAATTCATTCCTTGCTGATACGATAATTAACTGGGCCGAGCAGACCTACCCTGAGCTGCCCTTTCAATTCATTCTGTGTTGATACCTGCACGACGCCCTAGTTAACCACAGGGCCCCGCCGCCTAAGCTTTCAATTCATTCTGCATTGATACGTAGCTATTGCGACGCTCATATGCTACGACTACCACCGCACTTTCAATTCATTCTGCATTGATACCTGACGTGTTAGCGTGTTCCGTATTCGCACTCACACCCCCCTTTCAATTCATTCTGCATTGATACATGCTTCAAGTTACCTTGGTATGCAAAAAAGAACTTGGCTTTCAATTCATTCTGCATTGATACGGAGCTGACGTAAAGCCCTAGCCGTTAGGTTGTGCGACTCTTTCAATTCATTCTGCATTGATACAAACTCACTATCAACTGATGTCTATGTCGAATCACTTATTCTTTCAATTCATTCTGTTTTGATACCAAACTGTCGAGCATAAAGTATCTGGTGGCTTACAAGCTCTTTCAATTCATTCTGTTTTGATACAGTTTATGTCTGTTGTGTTGAATATTGACTTTAGTGATCCTTTCAATTCATTCTGTTTTGATACAACCACTTTTGGTACATTTTAGTCGGGGTGAAAAAAATCTTTCAATTCATTCTGTTTTGATACCGATAACTTATATACCCCCTATTTAAATAAGGCTTTCGTCTCATGATCCATGAGTTACTTCCCAAGCGTGGTGATCGTCAGAGCTCCATTGGAAGTGGCTTCAGTAACTCCAAACCACGCTCAGAACTTCCAGAAATGAAGCTTGGTTCATTTGATGTAGGTGAGTGCTTCGTTTATTTCTGCTACTGCGTTTTTGAGTGTGGCGGCTGTTGTTAGGGCGTAGGTCGTTAGTCCTGCGATGGTGCCCCAGGTTGGGGGTGTTAGTGTTTTTGCTGTTGTTAGGGCTGTTGCTAGGTATTTTAGTGTTAGGGGTCCGTAGCCTCTGTAGTATGGTAGGGCTGCTGGCGCTCCTCCTGTGTGTAGTAGTGTGTAGGTTATGGCGGCGTTGGCTAGGGGTTCGAGTATGTCGTGGGCTAGTATAGCTACTATCGCTACCTTGATTATGGCTTCCGGCGCTGCCTTGAGGGCTTGAGTTACTGTGGTTCCTGAGAGTGCCGTGGTGGCGGCTATGGCTGCGGCTGCGGGTATTACAGCGATCTCTAGGGCGTAGCCCACTTCCGGTATGTGGTACGTTGTTAGCGTTCTGTACATGCTGAGCGCTTCCGAACTAGTTGCTGAGGGGCTTGAGATTAGGTAGGGGTGTGCGGCGAGGCATGTTAGCCCAGCCATCACGGCCGCTAGGGGTAGGCCTGCGGTCAGCGTTCTTAAGGGCGTGCGCCATGACCTAGTTACCGCCGCTGTAGGGAGTATGAACAGGCAGGTGTTGTAGATGAGCGTCCACGCAACTATCGATGCGGCCAACGCCCTCACGGCCGATGCGGAGCTGATTACGAGTTCCTTAGAGAGGGCGGCCCCGGCGAAGAAGGGGTACCAGTTCGAGATGATTAGCAGCACAGCAACGCAGGAGAGCATCGACGCTAGGAACGCCTTAGCGTTCCAGGCCGGTTCGTAGCCAGCGCTGGGCGCGTGGGGCGCCTCGGCCGGCTGGCTTCTCAGCAGCCTCTTCATCGAATCACCGCAGGCTCTATTTAATGAGGCAGGATTTAATGCTTTACCCTACCCACCTACTGTACGTTACTACGTAGGAGCCCCCGCTAGCGCCGTGGGCGCTCGCGGTCCTCACCACACTGCCGTACACCCTCCCCGCCAACCTAACGTATAGGGTGACGCCCTGCCGCTGCGGGCCAACCCACCAAGCGTACGCTACCGGGAGTAGGTAGGCGGCGGTGGCGGCTAGCAAGGCAGCACCGAGCAGGGCTACAAGCCCTTTCCTGCTTGAGGAGATTGTCATTTGGGGTTGC